>NZ_JBJGYP010000018.1:0-122987 GCF_054050055.1 Geodermatophilus sp. SYSU D00814 | reverse complement strand
ACCGGCCCCCCGTCCCGTCCAGGTCCGCGAAAGTCCACGGAGGGACGAGGGGCAGTTCCGCGGAAGTGCACGGGAGGAGGACCGCTCACACCCGGGAGCGCTCGACCAGGGCCGTGGTCGAGTGCCCGTCGAGGTAGGGCAGGACGACGGCCTGCCCGCCCCACTGCCGCAGCACCGCGGCCTCGGGCAGGTCGGCGCCGGCGTAGTCGCCGCCCTTGGCCCAGACGTCGGGCCGCAGCCGGTCGATGACCTGCGCGGGGGTGTCCTCGTCGAACACCACGACGGCGTCGACGAACTCCAGCGCCTCGAGCACCCGCGCGCGGTCGGCGGCGGTGACCAGCGGCCGGGAGGGGCCCTTGAGCCGGCGGACCGAGTCGTCGGAGTTGATGCACACGACCAGGCAGTCGCCGAGGCCGCGGGCGGCGCGCAGCGTGGCCACGTGACCGGCGTGCAGCAGGTCGAAGCACCCGCCGGTGGCCACCACCGTGCCGCCGGTCGCGCGGACGCGGGCCAGCAGCGCCGAGACGCCGTCCTCGGCGGCCACGTTCGGCTGGGGCACGGCGGAGGAGTCCCAGGCCGAGGCGCCGCCGGCCGCGACGAACCGGCCGGCGAACGCGACCGCCGCGGCCACCGCCTCGCCGGTCACCGCGCCGCCGGCGAGGGCCAGCGCGGCCGCGGCGGCGAAGGAGTCGCCGGCGCCGCACGGGTCGCCGCCGGTCACCGGCACCGCGGGCACGACCATCGGCGCGCCCTCGCCGTAGGACAGCAGCGCGCCGCGGGCGCCGAGGGTGACCGCGACCGCGCCCACGCCCCAGTGCCGGATGAGCGCCTCGGCCCGCGCGCCGACGGCGGCCAGCCCGTCGCCGTCGATCCCGGCCGCGACCCGGGCGGCCTCGGCGGCGTTGGGTGTCACCAGCCGCACCGAGGGCACCGGGTCGGCGCCGCGGGGGTGCGGGTCCCACACGACCGGCCCGCCGGCCTCGGCCAGCAGCGCCCGGACGCCCGCGTCGGCGGTGGTGCCGCGCCCGTAGTCGGCGACCAGCACCGCAGCGGCGTCGCGGACGGCCGCGCGCGCCTCGTCGGGCAGCTCGCCGAGGGTGACGGTGGGCGCGCCGCTGTCGAGCCGGACCACCGAGTGGTCACCCACCCGCACCCGCCGCTTGACCGCGGTGCCGCCGGTGGCCGGGATCGCGACCAGCCGGACCCGCCCGCCCAGCAGCGCGCGCAGCCGGGCCGCGCCGTCGTCGTCGGCCAGCGGGGCGACCAGCACGACCTCGCGGTCCGTGGCCCGCGCCGCGATGACCGCGGCCAGCGCCGCACCCCCCGGGCGCTCGCGGGTCTCCAGGTCCTCGACCACCGGCACCGGCGCGTCGGGGGTCAGCCGGGACGCCGTGCCGACCAGGTCGACGTCGAGCAGCGCGTCGCCGACGACGACGAGCGGCCTCACTGCACGACCCCGATGCGGCTGACCGGCACCCGCGCCGGCTCGGCCAGCACCGCGGCGTCGAAGGCCGCGCACAGCAGGTGCAGTGCGACCAGGTGGCACTCCTGCACGGTCGCCGTCCACGGGGAGTCGATGCACACCGCCTCGTCGGAGGCCGCGGCCAGCGGGTTGGGCGCCGGGCCGGTGATCGACAGCACGGTGATGCCGCACTCGCGGGCCCGCCGGGCGGCGGCGACGGCGTTGGGGCTGCGGCCGGAGGTGGACAGGAGCACCAGGACGTCGCCGGCGCGGCCGTGCGCCTCGACCTGGCGGGCGAACAGCTCGTCGGCCGGGTAGTCGTTGGCGATCGCGGTCAGCGACGAGGTCTCGGCGGTCAGGCAGATCGCGGAGAACGGCGGGCGGTCGGCGCGGTAGCGGCCCACCAGCTCGGCGGTGAGGTGCTGGGCCTGCGCGGCGCTGCCCCCGTTGCCGGCCGCCAGCAGCCGCCCGCGGGACTCCCCGCAGAGCACGTCGGCCAGCAGGTGCCCCCAGCGGTCGAGGGTGTCGACCGCGGTGTCGAGGCTGCGCAGCGCGGCGGTCAGCGACGCGACGTGGTCGCGGCCGGTGAGGTGGGTGCAGGAGTCGGGCGAGACGACCTCGGCCTCCGAGTGGGGAGCGACACTCACGGGGCGACCTCCAGGGGCGCTCATCGGACGGCCTCGACGGGACGCCGGGTGGACAGGACCTGCCGGTAGACGGCCTCGGTGTCGGCGGCCACGCGGGCCCACCGGTAGCGGGCGCGGGCCCGCCGGACCCCGGCCGCGCCGTAGGCGGCGCGCCGGGCGTCGTCGGCCAGCAGCGCGGCGAGCACCGCGCCGAGCCGGGCCGGGTCGCGGGGCGGCACGAGGTCGCCGGTGACGCCGTCGACGACGGAGTCCTGCAGCCCGCCGACGGCGGTGGCGACCACCGGGCGGCCGCAGGCCATGGCCTCCAGCGGGGTGATGCCGAACGGCTCGTACCAGGGCACGGCCAGCACGACGTCGGCCGAGCGGACCCAGGCGGGGACGTCGGCCCGGGCGACCGACCCGGCGAAGCGGAGCCGGTCGGCCACGCCCACCTCGGCGGCGACCGCGCGCAGCCGGCGCACCTCGGGATCGGCCTCGATCGTCCCGGCCGGCGGGCCGCCCACCACGACGAGCTCGGCGTCGGGGACGGCGGCCAGCGCGCGGACGGCGTCCTCCTGGCCCTTGCGCTCCACCAGCCGGCCGAGCACCAGCAGCCGCGGCCGGCCGGTGCGCGGCGCGACCGGCCCGCGCGGGGCGAACACGGTGGTGTCGACGCCGCAGGGCACGATCGAGACGCGGTCGCGGGGCAGGCCCAGGCGGCGCAGCTCGAACACCTCGTCGCTGCAGGTGGCCACCACGTGGTCGACCGCCCGGCACAGCCCGCGCTCGAGCTCGACGCGCTGCGCCGGTGAGGTGTCGGCGTCGCCCTGGTGGCGGCGCTTGACCGAGCCCAGCGCGTGGAAGGTCTGCAGCACCGGCACGGGGGTGAGCAGGCTGCCGGCGGCCTCGACGCAGGCCAGCCCGCTCATCCAGAAGTGCGCGTGGACGACGTCGGGGAGCGCGACCGACCAGCGGGCGCGCAGCGCCGCGGCCAGCGCCGGCACGTGGCCGAGCAGGTCGTCCTTGGGCAGCGGCTCGGGCGGGCCGGCGGTGAGGTGGCTGACCACGTAGCCGTCGGGGGTGGGCACCTCGTCGGGCAGGTGGGGGTCGTCGCGGCGGGTGTGCACGGTGACCTCGTGGCCGCGCGCGGCCAGCCCGGCGGCGAGGGCGGCGACGTGCACGTTCTGCCCGCCGGCGTCCACCCCGCCGATGGCGGCCAGCGGCGAGGCGTGCTCACTGACCAGGTCGATGCGCAGCGGCCCGCCGGCGATCCTCGGGGTCCTCATCGGGTGACCTCCTCGAGCAGCGCGTCCCAGTCGCGCAGGAAGCGGGCGAGCCCGTAGCGCTCCAGCGCGGCGGCGCGGGCCGCCTTGCCGGCCAGCCGGGCGGCGTCCTCGTCGTGCAGGTAGCCGGCGACGGCGTCCCACAGCACCTCGGGCCGGGTGGACAGGACCCCGGCGTCGGCGGGCACCGCCTCGACCACCTCGGTGGTGGCCAGGGCGACCACCGGCATGCCCAGGTGCATCGCCTCGAGCAGTGACAGCCCCAGCGACGTCCAGCGCACCGGGTGGACGTAGACCCGGCGGCGGGCGAGCTCGGCGTGCATGGCCGCCTGCGGCGGGTCGTCGTGCAGGGTCACCCGGCCGGGGTCGAGGCCGTGCCGCGCGTGCAGCCCGGCCAGGCCCATCCCGAAGACGTCGACCGGCGCGACCGCCGCCAGCCCGGGCAGCAGGTCCGCGCCCACCGTGCGGCCGCGGCGCACCGGCTCGTTGGTGACGACGGCGGCCCGCGCCAGCTCGCCGGTGTAGCGCTCACCGGGGTCGACGATGCCGTGCTCGATGACCGTCGTCGGCGCCCGGCCGTTGTCGTAGAAGAGCCGGTTGAAGTGGGTGACGTGCGCGACGGGGATGTCGTCGCGGTCGGCCAGCGGGTGCCGGGTGTGCGGCACCGGCCCGTCACCGGGCTCCAGTCCGGGCGCGTTGTGCTCAAGGAAGACGGCGGGCAGGTCGCGGCCGGGCTCCCGGCCCAGCCACGCGCGGACCAGCTCCAGGTCGCGCACCCGCTGCAGCACGACGACGTCGACGTGCTCCTCGCGCAGCTGCTCCGGCGTCACCTCGCGGGCCGAGGCCGGCCAGTCCCAGGTGCGGGCGCGGCCCAGCCCGTCGGGACCCCGGTCGGGGGTGACGGGGACGAGGTACTCGTGCGGGCCCTGCACGAACGCCGTCGTCCACGAGCCGTGCACGTGCCAGAGCAGGACCTTCACGCGCTCACCAGCTTCTCCACGGCCGCGACGACGTCCGCCGCGGTCACCGACGTGAGGCAGGGGTGGCCGGGGACCGGGCACTCGCGGGCCCGGGTCAGCCGGCAGGGGGCGTCCTGGTCGCCGAGCAGCACGGTGGGGACGCCGTGGGGCGCCCACCGTGCCGCGGGGACGACGGGGCTGAACAGCGAGACGACCGGGGTGCCGACGGCGGCGGCGAGGTGCGCGGGCCCGGTGTTGCCGGCGACGACCGCCGCGGCGCCGTCGAGGACCGCCGCCAGCTCCGCCAGGCGGAGCGCGCCGCCGAGGTCGACGCCGCGGCGGCCGGCGACGGCGGCGGTCAGCTCCCGCTCCCCCGGCCCGCCGGTGACCAGCACCCGGTGCCCGGCGTCGGCCAGCGCCTCGACGGCCTCGGCGCAGCGCTCCGCGGGCCAGGCCCGGGCGGGGACGGAGGCGCCGGGGTGCAGGACGACGTACCCGGGCTCGTGGTCGGTCGGCGGCAGCGGGCGGCGGACGGCGAGGCGGCCGTCGTCGCCGTCGGGCAGGTCGAAGCAGGCGGCGCGGGCCAGCGACAGCGCGCGCTCGGGCTCGGGCAGGTCCACCTCGTCGTCCTGGCCGACCCGGTGCCGGACGTCGAGCAGCGCGCCCGGGTAGTCGACGCTGGTGGCGCTGATCCGCGGCACGCCCGCGGCGCGCAGCAGCAGCGCCAGCGGCAGCGGCGACTGGTGGAACGAGGTGCTGACCACGGCCTCGTCGGGCGCGAGCGCGCGGACCCGGTCGGTCAGCGCCGCGAGGTCGGCGGGGTCCACCGGCGGCGGGTCGCCGAGGATCCACGGGCAGGCCCAGGTCCAGACCTCGTCGACGCCGGGCAGCAGCGCGGCGGCCTCGGCGCCGGCCGGGCCGGCGAGGAACACCACCCGCTCGGCGCCGTGGGCGACGGCGCGGACCAGCGGGCCCTGCAGGAGGACGTCGCCGGCGTTGTCGAGGCGGGCGACGAGCACGGTTCCCCGGCGGCCGGTCACCACCGGCCGGCCAGGACGTCGTCGACCGCGGCGGGGAGCGTCGCGGCGCGGCGCGGCGCGGCCGCCACCTCCTGCTCCCGCGTCACCGGCGTGGGCACCAGGATCCCGACGGCGCCGGCGGCCGCGGCGGCCTCGACGTCGGCGCCGATGTCACCGACGACGACCGTGCGCGCGGGGTCGACGCCGAGCTCGGCGCAGGCGGCCTTGACCATGCCGGGTGCGGGCTTGCGGCAGCTGCAGCCGTCGTCGGGGCCGTGCGGGCAGACCTGCACGGTGTCGAAGGGGCCGAGCAGCTCGTCGAGGCGGGCCGTGCAGGCGTCGACCTGCTCGCGGGTGACGAGCCCGCGGGCGACGCCGGACTGGTTGGTCACCACCCCGACGCGGACGCCGCGAGCGCGGAGGGCGTCGAGCGCCTCGCGGGCGCCGTCGACCGGGCGCACCCACTCGGGGTCGCCGTTGTAGGGGAAGTCGTGCACCAGCGTGCCGTCGCGGTCGAACAGCACCAGGTCGGGCAGGCCGCGCCAGGGCGCCACCCGGCGGTGCCGCACGACCCCGCGCAGCCAGTGCCAGGTGGCCAGCGGCGGGATGGCGGCGCTGGTCAGGGCCATGGTGCCCACCTCGGCCCGGTCGCGCGGGCCGGGGGCGATCCGCGCCCAGGCGAACTCGGCGGTGCCGGCCGCCCAGGCGAGGGCGGCGCCGAGCGCGGCGCGGGGCCGGCGCGCGGCGGCCAGGCCGACCGCGGCGAGCCCGGCCGCGGTGACGGCCAGGTGCTGGGGGCGGCGGCCCAGCGGGGCTTGCGCCCGGTCGCGCCAGCCCGGCCCGTGCAGCCGGCGCATGAGGACGTCGTCGGCGTTGCCGGCCTGCACGCGCACGCTGACCCAGCGGTCGACCGGCCGGACCGGGTGGGTGATCCAGCGCTGCCCGCGGACCAGCCGGGCGCCGGTGTCCATCACCCGCAGCGCGAGGTCGGAGTCCTCGCGGAAGGCGCGCGGGAAGCGCTCGTCGAACCCGCCGACGGCGGCCAGCGCGGCGCGCCGGTAGGCGAGGTCGGCGGTGATCCAGGCGCTGGTGGCGAGGCCCGCGGTGCCGCGCTCCCAGTCGGTGGGCCGGCGGTCCTCCGGCAGCGGCACCCGCACCCGCCCCTGGCTGCCGGCGACGTCGGCGGGCAGGCCGTCGAGGTCGGCGGCCAGCCGCTGGTACCAGTCGGGGTCGGGGACGACGTCGTCGTCGAGGAAGGCGATCCACTCCGTGCGGGCGGTGCGCCAGCCCAGGTTGCGCGCGCGGGCCGGGCCGCCACCGCCGGTGCGGACCACGCGGACCGGCGGCAGGCCGGGCCGCTCGACCGCCAGCGGCGGGCCCGCGGGACGGTCGTCGACCACCACCAGCTCGGCCGGTCGGGGGCCCGGGTCGGCGGCCAGCGCGTCGAGCAGCACGTCGAGCGACGGCCGGCCGATGGTCGGCACGACGACGGTGCAGCTCACGGGCATGATCGCGACCTGCCCGGTCTCGCTCGCCCGCAAACACTACGGGCTTGAAGTTCCCCTGCGCGGCTGCGTCCCCGCCCGTGGGGACCGCCCCTGCACCCCGTCCCCGCAGCTCGAGTGGGCGTTCGCGGTCGGCGACACCCGCGGACACGCCGTGGCGAGGAGCACCGACTGCGCACCCGGCAGCGTGGGGCCTAGCGGCGGACGCGGGTCGCCGCGGACACCCGGGCGAGCGCGTCGGTGACGACGGCGGCGTCGTCACCCAGCAGGGCGAGCAGGCGGGCGACGAGCTCGTCGTGGGTGCTCGCCGCGGCCCGCACCCGCTCACGGCCGGCGTCGGTCAGCCGGGCGTGCAGCAGCCGCCGGTCCCCCGGGCGCCGCTCGCGCACGACCAGCCCCTGCGCGACCAGCCGGCCCACGGTGCTGGTGACGCCGGCCCGCGACAGCCCGAGCGCCTCGGCGACCTCGCCCATCGTGGCCCGCTCGCCCGGCGCGTCGGCGATGCGCCGCAGCGCCTCGAACCCGGTGAGGGACAGGCCGTGCTCACGGTGCAGCGCGGAGTCGACCCGGTGGGTGATCCGGTCGTGCACCTGCACGATCCGCAGCCACGTCTCCGCGGCGCGGGGCGCGGCGCCGGCCAGCGCCGCGGTGTGGGACGGGACCCCGGGAGCCAGCACGTCCTCGGAGCCCATCGCACCATCGTGGCCGAAGTCGGCGTCAGGCGCTCCCGGTCGGCCCGGCCGACCAGGTCGGCCACGCCGGCTCCCCCGGCTCGGGCCGGCGACGGCCGCCGGCGCTCAGCACCAGGGCGGTGGCGGTGACGACCAGCGCCAGCCCGGCCGCGACCAGCGGGACGGGCAGCGGGTCGGGGTCGACCGGGGTCGCGGCGGAGGCCACGCGCAGCTGCACCGCCGCGGTGACCGCCGAGTCGCTGCCGACCAGCTCGAGCGTCGTCGTCCCGGCGGCGGCGCCCGGGACGACCACCGTGGCCTCGACCTCCCCGTCGGGCCCGGCCGCCACGGAGGCCAGCACCCCGCCGTCGGCCACCTGCACGGTGACCACCTCGCCGGGCGCGAAGCCCGAGCCGGTCAGCGTCACCGGGTCGCCGGCCGCGACCCGGGAGGCCGAGGCCACGACGGCGCTGCCGGGCGAGTCCCCGCCCTCGGCCGGCGGCGCGGGCGGGAGCGGGTCGGGGACCGGCAGGGGGGCGACCTCGGGGGCGGACGCCCCGTCGGCCGGCGGGGCCGCCTCGGGCAGCGGGGTCCCGGGGGGCGCCGGGGACGGTGGGGACGCCGGCGGCGGGACGGCGCCGACCGGCGGGACCTCGGCGGCGCCGGTCGGCGGGGCGATCGCGGCGCAGTCCTCCTCGGCGGGACGGGTGAAGACGAAGCCGTCGAGCTCGTCGACGTAGGCGGTGCCCGAGCCGTCGAGGGCGGTGTACTCCAGGCGGCTGTCGACGGTCTCGCCCCAGGCGACCTCCGCGGTGCGCAGCACGGCGACCTGCCCCGGCTGCAGCTCGGCGGAGTCCTCCCCGGCGGGCGTGCGGGTCGTCGCGAGCGTGACGGCGTAGGGGACCGTCCCGGCGGTCACCTCGACCACGACGCCGCCGGGGCGGCAGCTCGGTCCGTGGGTGACGCGGGAGTCCGGGCGCGCGGGGTCGTCGGCGGCGAGCGCGGGGGCGGCCAGCACGACGGCGCCGGCGAGCAGCCCGGCGACGGCGGTCAGCACGGAGAGCCCCGTCCTCAGGACGGGGCGGGGAGCGCGCCGCGGCCTGGGCCTGGGCAGGGTCCCGACCGGCACGGTGTCCCCCTCGAGCGGTCGTGCACGCCGGTCCGGTGGTTCCGGGGATGACGCCTCCCCATTGTGCCGTCGGTGACCCCGTGTCGACGACGCGCGGACTGCGCGTCGTCAGGTTCGTGCGGCGTGTCGTCGCCCGGGCGTGTCGGGAGGCCGCGGCCGGTGGAGTGGCCCGGGTCACTACGGTGGCCGGGTGGATTCCGCCGCCGGGACCGGCCGCCGCCGACAGAACGAGGTCTACCGCGCCGGGGTGTACGGGCGGACGCCGCTGGTGCCGACGACGGCCCGGCCGCTGCAGCGCCGCGCCCGCCGGCGGCTGACCGCGCGCGCCTACGCCTACGTCGCGGGAGGCGCGGGCGAGGAGCACACCCAGCGGGCCAACCGCGCCGCGTTCGACCGCTGGGCCGTCGTCCCGCGGGTGCTGCGCGACGTGAGCGCCCGGGACACCTCCGTGGAGCTGTTCGGCCGGCGCATCCCCGCGCCGCTGCTGCTCGGCCCGGTCGGCGCCCTGGAGCTGGTGCACCGGGAGGCCGACCTCGCCGTGGCCCGCGCCGCGGCGTCGCTGGGCGTGCCGTTCGTCTTCTCCAACCAGGCGTCGGTGCCGATGGAGGAGTGCGCCGCGGCGATGGGGGGCGCGCCGCGCTGGTCCCAGCTGTACTGGTCCACCTCCGACGAGCTGGTGGAGAGCCTCGTCGGCCGCGCCGAGGCGGCCGGCTGCGAGGCCCTGGTGGTCACCCTCGACACCACGATGCTCGGCTGGCGCCCGCGCGACCTCGACCTCGGCCACCTGCCCTTCGCCCTCGGGAAGGGGATCGCGCAGTACACCTCCGACCCGGTGTTCCGGCGGCTGGTGCAGGCCCGCGTCGCCGAGGCCGGGGACGCCGCGCCCGCGCAGCCCGCCGACGCCGCCGGGCGCGACCGCCAGCCGCGGCCCACCCTCGCGGCGGTGCTCGCCATGGTCGGCATGGCCCGCGCCTGGCCCGGGCCGCTGCGGGAGAACCTGCGCTCACCGCTGCCGCGCGCCGCCGTCGAGACCTTCCAGGCCATCTACTCGCGGCCCTCGATCACCTGGGCCGACCTGGCCTGGCTGCGCTCCCGCACCCGGCTGCCGGTCCTGCTCAAGGGCGTCCTGCACCCCGACGACGCCCGGCGGGCGCTGGACGAGGGCGTCGACGGCATCGTGGTGAGCACCCACGGGGGACGGCAGGTGGACCGCTCGATCTCCGCCCTCGACGCGCTGCCCGACGTCGTCGCCGCGGTCGGGGACCGGGTGCCGGTGCTGCTCGACAGCGGCGTCCGCAGCGGCGCCGACGTGCTGGTCGCGGTCGCCCTGGGCGCGCGGGCGGTGCTGCTGGGCCGCCCCTACGCGTGGGGTCTGGGCCTGGCCGGCGAGGCCGGGGTGCGGCAGGTGGTCTCCGACGTCCTCGGCGAGTTCGACCTCACCCTCGGGCTGACCGGGCACACCTCGGTCACCGAGCTCTCCCCGGAGGTCCTCCGCCGGGTCGGCTGAGCCGGCCCCGGAATGGCCGATCCGGCCGTCAGCGGGCACGGTGGGCGCGACCCACGCCGAGCACGACGACGCCGAGGAGGCCCGGGTGAGCGCCCCGTCCGTGCGCAGCCAGCTGTTCCGGCGCAAGCCGGTCACCGAGATGGTCGAGGAGACCGGCGCCGGCCGGCCCGAGGGCGGGACGCTGGCCCGCCGCATGGGCGTCGGCCAGCTCATGGGCCTGGGCATCGGCGCGACGATCGGCACCGGGATCTTCTTCGTGCTCACCTCGGCGGTGCCCGAGGCCGGCCCGGCCGTGATCGTCTCCTTCGTCCTCGCCGCGATCACCGCCGGGTTCACCGCGCTCTGCTACGCCGAGCTGGCCTCGACGATCCCGGTGGCCGGGTCCTCCTACTCCTACGCCTACGCCACGCTGGGCGAGGTCGTCGCCTACGTCGTCGGCTGGTGCCTGGTGCTGGAGTACGCGGTCAGCTCCGCGGCGGTGTCGGTGGGCTGGAGCGAGTACCTCAACGAGCTGCTCGACGACACCATCGGCCTGCGCATCCCCGACGCCCTGTCGTTCGCCCCCGGCGCCGGCGGGGCGGTCAACCTCCCGGCGATCGTCCTGGTGACGCTGTGCGCCCTGCTGCTGGTGCGCGGGGCCAGCGAGTCGGCCCGGGCGAACGCGGTGATGGTGGTCCTCAAGATCCTCGTGCTGCTCTTCTTCGCCGCCGTCGCGTTCACCGCCTTCGACGCGGGCAACCTGACACCGTTCGCGCCGCTGGGCGCCGCGGGCATCGGCGCCGCGGCGTCGTCGATCTTCTTCAGCTTCATCGGCCTCGACGCCGTCTCCACCGCCGGCGAGGAGGTGCGTGACCCGCGTCGCACGCTGCCCCGCGCCATCATCGGCTCGCTGGTCGTGGTGACGACGGTGTACCTGCTGGTGGCCGTGGCCGCGGTGGGCGCCCAGGCGGCCGGCCTGTTCGAGGGCCAGGAGGCCGGCCTCGCGGTGATCCTCGAGGACGTCACCGGGTCGCGGTGGCCGGCCATCGTGCTCGCCGCCGGCGCCGTCATCTCCATCTTCTCCGTGACGCTGGTGACGATGTACGGCCAGACCCGGATCCTGTTCGCGATGAGCCGGGACGGCATGGTGCCGTCGCTGTTCAGCCGGGTCGACCCGCGCACGCTGACCCCGGTGCGCGGCACGGTCGCCGTCGCGCTGTTCGTGGGGGCGCTGGCCGGCTTCGTGCCGCTGGACTTCCTCGTCGACCTGACCAGCATGGGCACGCTCGTGGCGTTCCTCGTCGTGTCGGTGGGGGTGATGGTGCTGCGGTCCACCCGACCGGACCTGCCCCGTGGCTTCCGGGTGCCCGGCTACCCCGTGGTGCCGGTGCTGTCGGTGCTGTTCTGCCTCTACCTGCTCTACGGGCTGCCGCCGGTCACCTGGGGGCTGTTCGCCCTCTGGCTGACGCTGGCGGCCGTCCTCTACGTGACCTACGCCCGCACCCACTCCCGACTGCGGGACCCGCGGTGACCGTCGTCGTCGGCCACCCCGCCGACGCCGAGGAGCGCGGCGCCGACGGGCACCTGCGCCTCACCGCGACGCTCGCGCGCACGACCGGCGAGGACGTCGTCGTCACCACCGTGACCCCGCGCGGCTTCCCCGACCCCCGCGCCGACCGGGAGTACCGGGGCTGGGTGGCCGACCAGGTGCGCGCGCGGCTGGACCGGGCGGTGCACGCGCTGCACGCGGCGGGGGTCGGCGAGGTGCGCCCGGTCGCCGTCGAGGCGCCGTCGGTGCCGGCCGGGCTGGTCACCGTGACCGGCCAGGTCGGCGGGTCGCTGCTGGTGCTCGGGCGGGAGGGGCCGGTGCCCGAGCACCTGCTCCGCTCCTCCCCGGTGCCGGTGGCGCTGTCGGCCCGCGCGGGCTCCCCGGGGGAGCGGGTCACACGGGTGACCTGCGCGTGGGCCGGCACCGACCGGTCCCGCGCCGCGCTGGCCTGGGCCCGGCGCACGGCGGCGGCCTGGCGGGTGCCCCTGCGGCTGGTGACCTTCGCGCCCGAGCGGGACCCGCTGCTGCCGTCGGAGACGGGCCTGTACGCCGAGCGGGAGGTCGCCGTCGCCTGGGCCCGGCAGGCGCAGCGCGAGCTCGACGCGGTCGCCGCGGGCCTGCCGGAACGGCCGGAGGCGACGGTGGCGCGGGGTCGGGGGTGGCCGGGTGCGGTGCCGGCGGCGGGGTGGTCCGACGGCGACCTGCTGGTGGTGGGCTCGTCACGGCTGGGCCCGCTCGCCCGGGTGTTCCTGGGGTCGACGGCGACGCGCATCCTGCGGGCCGCGCCGGTGCCGGTGGTCGTCGTCCCGAGGGGGACGGAGGACACGCCCGACACGCCGGACCGGGGTTGACGACGCCTGTGACGGCGCTCACAGTGGAGGTCGGGCGGGGGCAACCGGTAGACGATTGGCCCCCCACTGCTGGGGGGATCGACCCACGCGGCCAGACCGCCAGCACCGGCCCCCCGCCCCACGACTCGACGCCGGCTCCGGGACCCCCGGAGCCGGCGTCGTCGTCGTTCAGTCGCGGGTGCCCGCCAGGGCCGGCGACTCCTCCCCGGTCGCGCGCGGGGCGGCCGGCACGGCGCCGGGCACCGGTTCGTGCTGCAGCTGCGGCAGCCGGCGCAGCCACCGGGGCAGGTACCAGTTGGCGTCGCCCAGCAGCCGCATCACCGCCGGCAGCAGCACCGCCCGGACCACCGTCGCGTCGAGCAGCACGGCGACGGCCAGGCCCAGCCCGATCTGCTTCATGCTCGTCATCGACAGGGTGACGAAGGTCAGGAAGACGAAGACCATGATCACCGCGGCGCTGGTGACCACGCCGGCCGACGAGGTGATGCCCCGCGCGACCGCCGTCCGGGTGGGCAGGCCACGGTCGTGGCCCTCGCGGATCCGGCTGAGGATGAACACGTGGTAGTCCATCGACAGGCCGAACAGGACCACGAACAGGAACAGCGGGATCCAGTTCACGATCGCCCCGGTGGAGTCCAGGCCGATGAGCCTGCCGCCGACGCCCTCCTGGAAGACCAGCACCATCGCGCCGTAGGCGGCGGCGACGCTGAGCAGGTTGAGCACGATCGCGGTCACCGCCACGGTGACCGAGCGGAACGAGACCAGCAGCAGTCCGAAGGCGAGCACCAGCACGAAGCCGAACACCCACGGCGTGCGCTCGGCCACGAGTTCGTCGAAGGCCACCGAGGAGGCGGTGCTGCCCGAGACGACGGCGCGCACGCCGTCGAGCCCGCCCACCGTCGCGGGGACGACGTCGTCGGCGAGGGTCGCCAGCGCGTCGCGTGAGGCCTGCTCCTCGCCGTCGCCCACCAGCGGCACGGAGATGACGGCGACCGTGCCGGCCTCGTCGGTCTCCACCCCGATCGGCTCGTTGGCCTGCCCGGTGGCCAGTGCCCGCTCGCGCAGCTCGGCGATCGCGGCCTGCACCTCGGGGGCGGTGACGTCGGGCGCCTCGACCACCACCTGCGCGGGCGCCGGGCCGCCGGGGAAGGCCTCGGTGATGCGGTCGTACGTCGCGATGACGGCGAGGTCCTGGGGCAGGTCCTCGACGCCCTCGCTGCGCAGGTCCATCGCCAGCGCCGGGACGGCGAGGGCGACCAGCGCGGCGCCGGCGGTGAGCGCGGCGACCAGCGGGCGGCGCAGCACGGCGCCGAGGACGGCCGGCCAGAACCGGCCCGGGCCGGCGTCACGGCGGCGCAGGAACGGGATCCGCCCCCGCTCCACCCGGTCGCCGAGCCAGGCCATCGTCGCCGGCAGCACGGTCAGCGAGCCGAGCACCGAGACGGCGACGACGAGGATGGTGGCCGAGGCGACGCCGGTGAAGACGGAGAACCCGGTCAGGAACATGCCTGCCATCGCGACCACCACGGTGATGCCCGAGATCAGCACCGAGCGGCCCGAGGTGGCGGCGGCGACGTCGAGGGCGTCGACCGGGCCGGCGCCCCGCGCCCGCTCCTCGCGCTCGCGTTTGAGGTAGAAGAGCGAGTAGTCCACGCCGACGGCCAGCCCGATGAGCAGCATGACGATCTGCGCGGTCTGGTCGACGTGCCACACCTGACTGGTCAGGCTCAGCAGGCCCAGCGCCGCCAGGAACGCGGTGAGCGCGAACACGAGCGGCACGAGCGCGGCGACCACGGCGCCGAAGGTCACCAGCAGCACCACGAGGGTGATCGGGATCGACAGCAGCTCGGCCCGCCGGAAGTCGGCGTCGAGGGTCTCGTCGAGCGCGAGGTCGGCGCTGGTGTCGCCGAACTGCTCGACGCGGACGCCGTCGTGCCGGTCGGCGACGCCAGCGAGGGCCGCGGCGATCGCCGGGATCCGCTCGCCGGCGTCCTGGCGGTCCCCGGTGACGTCGAAGGTGACCAGCGCCGAGCGCCCGTCGGCCGACCGCAGCGGCGCGCCGTCGAGCGGGCTGAGGACGTCGGTGGCCTCCGGGGTGCGCCGCAGCGTCTCGACGACGTCGGTGAGCGCGGCGGTGGCGGCGGCCTCGTCGACGCCGGGCTCCCGCTGCACGAGGACCATCTCCGCGGCCGGCTCCTCCCAGCCGGAGGCGTCGAGGATCTGCCGGGCCTCGGCGGGCGCCCCGACGCTCTGCTCGGCCGGGGTCAGCTCCCCCTGCGGCACCAGCTGGCCGACCAGCAGGGCCAGGGCCACGAAGGCCAGCCAGCCGAGCACCGCCGTCCTGCGGTGCCGGGCGCTCCACCGCCCCACCCTGCCCGCCAGGTTGCCGGACACGTCCACGTCGGTCTCCCGTCTGCTCGCTCGGACGGGGCCGACTCTGCTGGCCCGGGACCGGCCGGCCGATCCCGCCAGCCGGTCGGTCCGGTGTCGGGCTGGCCCGACACCGGACGGCGGCGGGCGGGCAGACGCACACCGGGTCCGCCCTCTCGCGGGAGAGGGCGGACCCGGTGTGCGGTGGAGCGGGCTCAGCCGGCGGCGGGGGCCTCCGGGCGGCCGGCGATGTAGCGGGCGATCGCCGCCACGGCGCGCCGGTTGTCGTACTCGGGCTTCCAGCCCAGCGCCAGCGAGGTGTCGATCGACAGCACGTGGGCCTGCCCCAGCATGAGCAGCTGCTCGGCCGCGATGACCCGGTACCGGGTGGCCACCGCGCCGGCCTTGATCAGCGGGTAGGGGACGTGCACCCGGCGCACCCGCGGCAGCTCGAGGGTCTCCTCGATGACGTCGACCCACTGGTCGATGGTCAGCGGGCCGGGGCTCGCGGCGTTGTACAGCCCGGTCGCCTGCTCCTTCACGATGAGCGCGAGCAGGCCGGCGGCGTCCTCGACGTGGACCATGTTGGTCGCGTGGCCGCCGGTGCCGGGGACGATCGCCAGGCGCCGCTGGGTCATCGACTGGACGAAGCCGCGGAACAGGCCCTCGCGGCCGACGCCGCCGATGATGCACGGCACCATCGTCGCGGTCGGGTTGTCCATGGCCTCGACCAGGCGGTACGCCTCCAGCTTGGACCGGCTGTAGACGCCCGTGCCCCGCATCGGCGAGGTGGTCTCGTACACGGGCAGCCCGGTCTGGTCGTACATCATGCTGGTGCCGACGTTGAGGAAGTGCCCGACCCGGCCGGAGTAGCGGCCGACGAGGTTCTCGGTGGCGACGACGTTGTTGCGGCGGAAGTACTCCCGCTGCGCGAAGCGGGGGAGGTCGGCCGACACGTACTGCACGGCGGCGGCGTGCACGACGGCGTCGACGTCGGGCAGCCCGGCGGTGAACGCGGGGTCGGCCAGGTCACCGACGTGGTCGACGGCGCCGACCCGGTCGGTGGTGACCACGGTGTGGCCGTCGTCGCGCAGCCGGCCGAGCAGCGGACGGGCGAGGAAGCCGGCGGCGCCGGTGACCAGGACCCTCACTGCACGACCGCGGCGCTGGTGGGACGGGCGACGAGGATGACGCCGAGGATGATGACGAGGATCCCCACGATCTTGAGCACGCCCAGTTCCTCCCGGAAGAGCAGGTAGCCGAGGACGGCGTTGACGACGTAGCCGATGGAGAGCATCGGGTAGGCGACGCTGACCGGCACGCGGGAGAGGACCACGATCCACACCGCGACGCTGACCACGTAGGAGAGCAGCCCGCCGAGGATGTAGGGCTGGAAGACGATCCGGAAGACCGTCTGCACCGGACCGTCGGGGGACACCAGGGTCCCCAGGGCGTTGGTGCCGGCCTTGATGAGGAGTTGCGCTCCCGCGTTGAGCAGGACGCCGATCAGCACGAGACCGAAGCTCGCTGGAGTCATGTCACACCTTCCGTTGAACGCGCCCACGATAGGCAGGTGGGACGGACGGGTCCGGACCCCCGCGTCGGCACGCCGGGCCGCGGTCCCCACCGGTCACACGTGGCCACACGCACCCCTCCGCCCCCGGGGGCGGGTGTGGCGGGGCGCTGCTCGCCCCGGGGCCTGCGGCGCACCCGGGTCCGGACACACCGCGGCCCCGCTCTCACGGGGAGAGCGGGGCCGCGGTGCTGTCTCAACCAGACGTGCACCCGAAGGGATTCGAACCCCTAACCTTCTGATCCGTAGTCAGATGCTCTATCCGTTGAGCTACGGGTGCGGACTGTGCAGTTGTCGTGCGCGGAGGCTCCGGGATTTGAACCCGGGATGGGGGTGAACCCAAACCGCATTAGCAGTGCGGCGCCATAGACCGGACTAGGCGAAGCCTCCCGGGGTCCGAGTTCCCCCGGTACCACCGACGGAGAGACTACCAGCGGCCGCGGCGGGGCTCCCAGCCCGGGGGTCCCCCGGGCCGGGAGCGCAGGTCAGACCGCCACCCGCTCGGCCAGGCGCACCGGCACGGGACGGCCAGGCACCAGGGTGACCAGCACGGCCGCGGCGGCGCCGGCCACGGCGAGCAGGAGGCTGCCGGTCACGCCGGACGGGCCGTCGATGAGCGCGCCACCGAGGGCCGCACCCAGCGCCGAGGCGCCGGTGGCCATGGTCGACAGCCAGGTGAACGCCTCGGTGGTGGCCGAGGCCGGCGCCAGCGCGCCGACCAGCGAGCTCTGCACCGTCAGCGTCGGGGCGATCGCCGTCCCGCCGAGGAACAGCAGCGCCCCGAGCACCCACGGGCTCGACGCCGCGGCGAGCGGCGCCAGGCCGATGGTGACGCCGAGCAGCAACCACCGGTACTGGCGCGGCAGCGAGGCGCTGACCACGCGGGCGCCGAACCACAGGCCGCCGGCCACCGAGCCGAGCGACCACAGCGCCAGCAGCAGGCCCGACATGCCCGGCGAGCCGGCCTCGTCGGCGAAGGCGGGGATGGCCACCTCCAGCGCACCGAAGCCGAGCATCAGGGCCGAGCCGCTCACCAGGACCCGCGGCATCCCGGGCGTGAGCACGGTGGCGAATGCGCTGGTGCGCTCCGCCGCCGGGACCGGCACCCAGCCGCGCATCGCCGTCGACGTGGCGATGGCCAGCGCGCCGGTGGTCGCCAGCGTCCCGGCGACGGCCAGCGCCCACGCGGGGGCGGCCAGCACGGCCAGGGTGGCGACGACGGTCGGCCCGGCCACGAACACCAGCTCGGTGGCGGTGGCGTCGAGGGCGAACGCGGTGGTGCGCACCCGCGGGTCGACCCGCGACCACAGCGCGCGGACGGTGCCGGAGACCAGCGGCGTCCCCGCGCCGGCGGCCGCGGACGCGGCGAGGACGGCCGGCGTGGACGCGCCGCCGAGGACGGTGAGCACCAGCAGCGCCAGCAGCAGCGGGTAGGCCGCGGCCTGCGCCAGCAGGACCGGACGGGGGGTGCGGCGGTCGGCCAGCCGGCCGAGGACGGGGGCCATGGCGGCCATCGCCAGGCCGTAGGTGGCCGAGGCGAGACCGGCGACGGCGTAGGAACCCGTCTGCTGCTGCACCATGAGCAGCAGCGCCAGCGGGACCATCGCCGACGGCAGCCGGCCGGCGAAGCCGGCGAGCAGCAGGACGGGGGCGGAGGGCAGACGCCAGACGGACAGGTACGCACGCACGACAGAACTCGTTTCGACTTGCAGGCTGAGAGCGGAACAGTAGGGAGTCAAACGCCGTTGACCCCCTACGAAGTCCCGAGGTTAGCAACCGGTCACCGACCGGGCGGTAGGGAGTCATATGAACTACGACACCTACGGGTCGAACGCGGTGGAGCTGGCGATCGACCTCGCCAACACCGACCGCGACGGCGACCCGGACTGGGCCGGCGCCTTCCTGCGCGCCCACGGGGAGTGGTTCACGCCCGAGACCGGCCTGGACCTCTCCCCCGCGGAGTCCCGCCGGGCCGCGGCCACGGCCGACCTGGTCCGCGCCGTCGCCGTCGCCGAGTCGCAGGAGGCGGTCCTCGCCGGGCTCAACGAGCTCCTCGCGCTGGCCCGCCCGCGTCCCTACGCCACCGACCACGACGGCGAGCTGCACCTGCACTACGCCCGTCCCGACGCCCCGGCGCTCGAGCAGCTGACCACGACGGTGGCGATGGGCCTCTCGCAGGTCGTGGTGCAGCACGGCTGGCAGCGGCTGGGCGTGTGCTCGGCCGAGGGCTGCGACGACGTCTACGTCGACACCTCGCGCAACGCCAGCCGGCGGTACTGCTCCAACACCTGCGCAAGCCGGTCGTCGGTCGCGGCGTACCGGGCCCGCCGCAGGGCCTAGGCCCGCGCGCCGCGGCGGGACCGTAACGTCCGGCGGGTGACCCCGCTGCGGCTGCGGTACTGGGACGCCCGGCTCCACGCGGCGATCGGCGCGCTGCCGGAGTCCCCGGCCGACCGGTGGCTGCGGCGGCTGAGCACGGCCGCCGACCACGGGCGGCTGTGGTTCGTCCTGGCGCTGCTGCTCGGCATGCGGCGCGGGCCGCTGCGGCGCGGCGCCGTCCGCGGGGTCGGTTCGCTGTCGATCGCCAGCACCGTGGTCAACGCCGTCCTCAAGCGGCTGTTCGGGCGGGTGCGGCCCGACCTCGCCAACATGGCCAGCCACCGCCGGCTGCGGCGGGCGCCGCACACCTTCTCCTTCCCCAGCGGCCACTCCGCCTCCGCGGGCGCCTTCGCCACCGGCGTGGCCCTGGAGAGCCCGCTGGCCGGGGCGGCCCTCGGGCCCCTGGCCCTGGCGGTCGGCTACTCGCGGGTGCACGTCGGCGTGCACTACCCCGGCGACGTCGTCTCGGGGCTGGCCATCGGGGCCGGGGTGGCGCTGGCCGGTCGCCGGTGGTGGCCGGTGCGGCCGACCGAGCCGGCGCGGGTGCGGCCCGCGCGGTCGGCCCCCGCGCTGCCGGGCGGCGAGGGGCTGGTCGTGGTGGTCAACCGGCGGTCGGGACCCGAGGGCCACGACCCCGTGGCTGAGGTCCGCCGGCTGCTGCCGGCCGCCGAGGTGCACAGCGCGACACCGGGCGGCGACCTCGCCGCGGTGCTCCGGGAGGCGGCCCGCTCCGGGCGGGCGCGCGCCCTGGGCGTGGCCGGCGGCGACGGCAGCGTGGCGGCCGCCGCGGCGGTGGCGCTCGAGCACGGCCTGCCGCTGGCCGTCGTCCCGTCCGGGACGCTCAACCACTTCGCCCGCGACCTCGGCGTCGAGACGCCGCGCGAGGCGGCCCGGGCGGTGGAGGACGGGCGGGCGGTGTCCGTCGACGTCGCCGAGGTCAACGGCACCCCGTTCCTCAACACCGCGAGCATCGGCCTCTACCCCGACGTGGTGCGGCGGCGCGACGCGCTGTCCGGCCGGCTGGGCCGGTGGCTGGCCACGGCGGTCGCGGCCGCGCAGGTGCTGCGGGCCGGGACGCCGGTGTCGATGGTGCTCGCCGGCCGCCCGGTCGACGTCTGGATCCTCTTCGTCGGCAACTGCCGGTACACCCCGCGCGGACTGGCGCCGGCGTGGCGCCCGCGCCTGGAGGACGGCGTGCTCGACGTCCAGTACCTGCGCGCCGACGTCCCGTTCAGCCGCACCCGCGCGGTGCTCGGCGCGCTGCTGGGCGTCAGCGACCACAGCTCCGGCTACGCCTCCTCCGCCACCCGCGAGATCACCGTGCACCTGTGGTCGGGCGCGCAGCCGGTGGCCTACGACGGGGAGACCGGCGCGGCGTCGTCGACGTTCGTCTTCCGCAAGCGGGCGCCGCTGACGGTGTACTGCCACCGCACGTCCTGACCGGCGCCGACGGCGGGCGGCCACCGAGCGCGCGGTGGACGTGGTCACTAGGTTCCGGAGCAGGGTGTCCTCGCTCGCTGGCGGGCAGGGGGCACGCAGCCAGTCCCGTCGACGGAAGAGGTCCTCCATGTTGGTCCGCCGGATCGCCCGGCCCCTGCTCGCCGCGTCGTTCGTCTACGGCGGCATCGACACGCTGCGCAACCCGCAGACCCGCGTCCCGGGTGCGGCGCCGGTGGTCGAGACGATCACCAGGACCGCCGACGAGCAGCTGCCGGTGCAGGTGCCGCGCGACGTCGAGCAGTGGGTGCGGATCGACGCCGGCGTCAAGGTGGGCGCCGGCTCGCTGCTGGCCCTCGGCAAGCTCCCCCGGCTGAGCGCCCTCGCACTGGCCGGCAGCATCGTGCCGACGACGCTGGCCGGGCACCGCTTCTGGGAGCACGAGGACCCCGAGGAGCGCTTCGGCCAGATCTCCAACTTCCTCAAGAACCTCGGGCTGCTCGGTGGGCTGCTGATCGCCGCCGTCGACACCGAGGGCCGCCCGTCGGTGGGCTACCGCGCCCGCCGCGCGGCCAAGCGGGCCGCCGACAGCACCGAGCGCGGGTACGAGAAGGCCGCCCGGCGCGCCGCCAAGGCGCAGCGGAAGGCCGAGAAGAAGGCGAGGAAGGCGACCAGCTGAGCACTCCCCTCCCGCCCGCGGCCGCGCTCCGGAGGATCGCCTTCCTCCTGGAGCGCGCCCGCGAGCCCACGCACCGGGTCGCGGCGTTCCGCACCGCGGCCGCCGTCGTCGACGCGCTGCCCGAGGGCGAGCTCGACCGGCGGATCCGCACGCGGACGCTGACCGACCTGCGGGGCATCGGCCCGAAGACCGGCGCCGCGATCGTGCAGGCGCACGCCGGTGAGGTCCCCGAGTACCTGGCCCGCCTCGAGGAGGCCTCCGCCGAGCTGGTACCCCTGGCCGACGACGTCGCCGAGTTCTGCCGCGCGCTGCGCGGGGACCTGCACACCCACTCGGACTGGTCCGACGGCGGCAGCCCGATCCGCGAGATGGCCGAGGCCGCGATCGCGCTCGGCCACGAGTACGTGGCGCTGACCGACCACTCGCCCCGGCTGACGGTGGCCAACGGGCTGACCGCCGAGCGGCTCGAGCGCCAGCTCGACGTCGTCGCCGCGCTCAACGAGGAGCTCGCCCCGTTCCGGATCCTCACCGGCATCGAGTGCGACATCCACCTCGACGGCAGCCTCGACCAGACCGACGAGCTGCTCGGCCGCCTCGACGTCGTGGTCGCGAGCGTGCACTCCGACCTGCGCGCGGAGTCCGCCGCGATGACCGAGCGGATGCTCGCCGCCGTCGCCAACCCGCACACCGACGTGCTCGGCCACTGCACGGGGCGGCTGCTCATCCCGCGCGAGCAGCGGGAGGGACGGCGGCAGCGGCCGCGGCCGGAGAGCGCCTTCGACGCCGAGGCCGTGTTCACCGCCTGCGTCGAGCACGGCACCGCCGTCGAGATCAACTCCCGGCCGGAGCGCCTGGACCCGCCGCTGCGGCTGCTCGCGCTCGCCGTCGAGCTGGGGTGTGAGTTCGCCATCGACACCGACGCGCACGCCCCCGGCCAGCTCGACTGGCAGGGCAACGGCTGCGAGCGCGCCGTCGAGACGGGCGTCGACGTCGACCGGGTGGTCAACACCTGGACCGCCGACGAGCTGCTCGAGTGGACGGGCTAGCGCGGGACCACCACGGCGGGGTCGAGGTCGGCCGGTGACGTCGCCCCGGCCAACGCCAGCACGTGCCGCAGGTCGGCGGCCAGCTCCTCGAGCACCGCGGTGACGGCGGCGGCTCCCCCGGCGGCCAGCGCCCACAGCACCGGCCGGCCGACCAGCACCGCGGTCGCGCCCAACGCGAGGGCGACCAGCGCGTCGGTGCCGCTGCGGACACCGCCGTCGACCAGCACCGGCACCCGGCCCCCGACCGCGGCGACGACGTCGGCCAGGGCGTGCGCGCTGGGCAGCGCCCGGTCGAGCTGGCGCCCGCCGTGGGTGGAGACCACGACCCCCGCGGCGCCGGCCTCCACGCAGCGCAGCGCCTCGTCGCCGCGCAGCACGCCCTTGACCACGACCGGCAGGCCGCCGACCTCGGCCAGCCGGCCGACGACGTCCGGCGTCAGGGAGGGGTCCTGCTCGGCCGCCTCGCGCCCGACCGTGCCGGGGACCAGGTGGCGGGCCAGGTTGACCAGGTACTCGTCGTCGGGGATGCCGATCCGCACGCCGCCGACGCGCTGCTTGCGGCCGACGTGCGGGGTGTCGACGGTGAGCACCACGGCGCCGGCGCCGGCCGCCGCGGCCCGCTGGACCAGCGCCTCGGTGAGGCCGCGGTCGCGCATGACGTAGGCCTGGAACCACCAGGGCCCGGGTGCCGCCGCGGCGACGTCCTCCAGCGGGCGGGAGGCGCGAGTGGAGACGACGGTCAGACAGCCGGCGTCACCGGCGCCCCGGACGGTGGCGCACTCGCCGTCGGGGGAGGCGAGGGCGTGGAACGCCATCGGCGCGACGGCGAACGGCGAGGCCAGGTCGGCGCCGAGGACGCGGGTCCGGAGGTCGACGCGGGAGACGTCGCGCAGCACGCGGGGGCGCAGCCGGAAGTCGCGCCAAGCGGCCTCGGCCTCCCCGACGGTGACCTCGTCGCCGGCGCCGGCCTCGTAGTACTCCCAGGCGTCGGGCCGCAGTGCGGTGCGCGCCCGCTCCCGGAGGTCGGCGAGCAGCGCGAGCACCGGGCGAGCCTAGGGCCGGCCCCGGTCCTGCGGGGCCGGCAGCCGCACGACCGGCGCCTCGAGCGACAGCTCGTCGTCCCGGCGGCGCAGCCACGCGGCGGGCAGCACCAGGCGCGGGGCGACACCGACGAGGACCGCGACGAGCACGGCGACGCCGGCCAGCGCCTCACCGCTCTCCTCCACGAACGTGGCCATCGCCGCCCACTGCTGGCCGACCAGCCCCGACACCGCCGACAGCCCGACCGCGGCGACGGCGTAGAGGCCGAGGCCGGTCAGCACCCGGCGCCGGTCACGACGGTCGGCGCGGCTGAGCACGGCCAGCACGGCCAGCACCGCGACGGCGAGGAGCGCGCTGAGGGCGACCGCCCCCGCGGTCGACGTGCGCGCGGTCAGCTCCGCCATGACGGTCATGTGCACGGTGCTGCCGGCCTTGACGGCCGCGATGCCTGCGGTCACCACCCCGACGGCCAGCCACCAGGTGCGCCGACCGGGGTTGCGCGCCGCACCCGCGACGGCGGCCAGCGCCGCGGCGGCGAACAGCGCGGCGACGTAGACGCGCGGCAGCGACCACGGGGCGTCCATGGACAGCGCGTTCGCGAGCTCGCCGCCGGTGCGGCGCAGGCGCAGCACGTAGCCGACCGCCTCGAGGGCGACGGCGAGGAAGGCGAGCGCGATCCCGACCGGGGGCAGCGGCACCCGGCGGCGCCCCGCTCGGGCGACCCCCGCGGTCAGCGGCCGCTCGACCCCGGTGCCCGGCGACCGCTCGTCGGCCAGCCGGATCCCCCGTCCCAGGACGACGCCGAAGACGACGGCGACGACCACCCACGCGGCGAACCCGCCGACGATCCACGTCCACACGCGGGCATCATCGGCACGGAGCGGCCCGGACGTGACCGTCCGGTCACACCACCGGGTCAGGTGGGACGGCTGTGCCGGCTGGTGTCGGACGGTGGCCCGACGGCGAGCCCCGTCAGCAGCCGGTCACTCAACGTCACCGGACGTGACGTGCGTCGCCCGCGATCGCGGACGGTCCAGAGCCGTCCGTCCCGTCCCGCCGTGTGAGCTTGACCACGAGGTCCGTCATGAGTGAGCGCGCCGGACACCCTCCGCAGGGAGGCGGTGGCTGA
This sequence comes from Geodermatophilus sp. SYSU D00814, assembly GCF_054050055.1. NCBI lineage: Bacteria > Bacillati > Actinomycetota > Actinomycetes > Geodermatophilales > Geodermatophilaceae > Geodermatophilus > Geodermatophilus sp. SYSU D00814. The sequence continues at coordinate 98,793 of NZ_JBJGYP010000018.1, read as the reverse complement.
GCGTCTACAGGTCGTGTCGCGGTCACTCTCCGGCACCGACCGCCTTGGCAGACTCCCCTCCGCCGCCCCTCAGCGCCGAGAGGCGAGGACCGGCGACAGCTACACCCATGGGGGAACTACCGTGCTCGACACCACACCCGCGCGCCCGCACACCCGGCACGACCGACTCCCCGAGCGCCGGTGGATGACCCCGGCCGGCGGGGTCCTCGTCGTCGCGGCGCTGCTGGGCACCACCCTGCTGCTGCCCTCCCTGTCCGACCGCGGTGCCGTCGCGGGCATCTCCACCGTCGTCGCCGTCCTGCTGCTGGGAGCCGTGGCGCTCGTCTGGCCGAGCACCAGCCGCCGGGGACCGCTGTACACGGCCGGCCAGCTGGTCCTCCACCTGACGCCGGTGCTCCTGCTGACCACGGTCTTCCCGCTGGTCGACACCGAGATCAGCAGCGCCCGCATCGGCGGCGTCGGCCTGACCAGCGTGGTGCTGGCGTCGTCGATGACCGTGCCGTGGCTGAGCCAGTCGGTGTGCATGCCGCTCTACCGGGGCATCGGCGACACGCTGCACCGCGAGGACAGCGACGCCCTGCTGGCCAGCTTCTGCCGGGCGTGGCCGCTGATCGCGCTGCGCTCGCTGTCGGTGGTCGCGCTGTTCGCCGTCCCCGTGCAGCTGGTGCTGGACTGGCCGCTGCAGGTCCTCGGCGCCTACCTCGTGCTCACCGTCCTGCACCTGCTGTTCGTGCAGCTGCTGGTGATCACCAACCGGCCCGACCACCGGGGGCTGTGGGCCGCGGCCTGGACCGCCTACGCCGTCGCCCTGTTCCTCGCGCCCACGGTCTGGGCACTGCCGCCCCTGGCCGGCATCCTCGTGCTGCTCGTCCCGCTGCGCCGCCACGTGCGGCAGCTGGCCGACCCGCTGGTCCTCGACCGCCGCGACGTCGCCGCCGACCTGGTGCGCGGCCTGCTGCTGGGTGCGGTCCTGTGGGCGGACAAGTTCGTCTTCCTGCTCGCCGCGGGCCGCGACTTCGCCGTCGACGTCGTCTTCCTCGCCCTGCTGCCGGCGATCCTGGCCTACAACGCCTACTTCGTCCTCTTCGCGCCGCGCTTCGACCGGGAGGTCGCCACCATGCGGTCGGCGATGGAGGACGAGCCGCTGGAGCGGCTGCACCGCCACTCGTCCCGGCTGACCCTCACGATCCTGTCCGGGGTGGTGAAGACCGGCGTCGTCGGCGCCGCGCTCGCCCTGGTGGTCACCGGCGGCGTCGTGCTGTGGGACCGCGGGTCGGCCCCGCTCGCGGCCGCGGTCGCCGTGGCCTCCTGGGCCTTCATGATGACGACGGTCGTCTCCTACAAGCTCGACTACGTCGGCCAGCAGCGGGTCGCCCAGGTCATCGGCGCCGCGCACCTGACCGCCGTCGTCGCGGCGTTCGCGCTGCTGCCGTCCGGCACGACGGTCTACCTGGCCCTGGCCGGCGTCGAGCTGCTGCTGCTGGCCCTCGCGGTGCGCGACTGCACCCGGCACTGGGGCCGGCCCGAGTACAGCCTCTTCTGGCGGCACGCCACCTCCTGGTGAGCCGGGGCGCCCCGCGCGCCCGCTCCCTCCCCCCGCCCCTCCGCGCACCGAGCCCGAGCACGAGGAGACCCGTCCGGATGGACACCCAGCAGGCCCACGAAGACGTCGACGTCGCGATCGTCATGGAGTCGACCTACCCGTACCTCAAGGGCGGGGTCTCCGCGGTCGTGCACGACATCGTGGTGGAGAACCCGGACCTGACCTTCGGGATCATCCACATCACCTGGGACTCCAGCAGCCCCACCGAGGACCTCTACGGCGTCCCGTCCAACGTGCGCTGGGTGCACCCGCTCTACCTGAGCATGGACGAGCACAAGGAGGACTTCCGCGACCTCAAGCCGGGCGACCTGCGGATGCGCAGCCGGGCCAGGACCGCGCTCGCCCACCGGGTGTTCGACGCGCTGGAGGGCATCGTCGCCGGTGAGACCGAGCCGGTGTGGTCGCTCTACGACGAGGGGATGAACCCCCGCACGCGGCGGTACCCGCTCTGGGCCCTGCTCGGCACCCAGGAGTTCATGCAGGTGCTCCAGCAGCGCTGCACCGGCCTGGGGCTGTCACTGGTGGACACCTTCTGGCTCCTGCGGGAGTTCTTCTCCCTCGCCTGCGCCGTGCTCGGCAACGACCTGCCGCGCGCCCGGGTCTACCACGCCCACACCACCGGGTACGCCTCGCTCATGGGCGCGGCGGCGGCCCGGCAGAACGGCGGCCGCTTCCTGCTGACCGAGCACAACCTCTACGTCCGCGACACGGTCAACCTGATGCTCGACCGGGACATGGCGCTGCCGGTCACCGCCACCGACTGGCGCACCTTCGACGTCCCGGCCCGGGAGCGGGCGTGGATGACGTGGTGGATCGAGATGGGGCGGTTCTGCTACCCCAGCGCGGAGGTCATCACCTACCTCTACCCCAAGGCGATCACCGAGGCCGCCGACCTCGGCGCGCCGGTGGAGAAGAGCGTGGTCATCCCCAACGGGATGGTGCCGGCGGCGGTCGAGCCGGCCTACCAGCAGCGGCTGCGGGCGCTCGAGGAGATCGTCGCCGGCCCGGCCGAGCGCACCTGGCGGCTGGCCTACATCGCCCGCCTGGTCCCCATCAAGGGCATGCTCGACCTGCTCGACACCGTGCACATGCTGCTGCAGCGCGGGATCACGGACTTCCACCTCGACGCCCTCGGGCCCACCGACCACTTCCCGGAGTACTACGCCCAGTGCCTGGAGAAGGTGGAGCGGCTGGGCCTGTCGGAGCACGTGACCTTCCGAGGCGTGGTGAACGTGCGCGAGGAGATCGGCAGCTACGACCTGCTCGTCCTGCCCAGTTACAACGAGGGCCAGCCGATCGTGGTGCTCGAGGCGATGACCGCCGGCATCCCGACCGTCGGCACCGAGGTCGGTGGCATGGCCCAGCTCATCGACGACCCGCTCACCACGGAGGCCGGGCACACCTGGGGGCCGGCCGGCATCCTCGTCGACCCGCTGCACAAGTCGCCCAACATGGCCGAGCAGCTGGCCGAGGGCCTCACCCGGGTCATGCGGGACCCCGCCCTGTACGCGGAGTACGCCCGCAACGCCCGGGGCCGGGTCGAGGACTTCTTCCAGCTGAGCGACGCGATGCGGGCCTACAACGACCTCTACCGCGAGCTCGGCGGCCTCCCCGCGCGCGAGGACGCCGCGGTCCGCGGTCCCGGTGCCGGCGTCGCGCCGGTCCTCGAGGCGGTCCTCGAGCCCGCCGTGGCCGAGGCGCCGGTGCACGCCGACATCGTCCCGCGCGCCCGCCGGCCGCGCACCGGGTTCCCACGGCTGCGCCCGGCGACCTAGGATCCGCGCACCCGTCAGCGTCGACGGGTGCGTGGTCAAGGACCGCGCAGGACGTGCCGATGGAGTCGCCGTGGCCTCCCTGTCCCTGCTCGCCGCCCTGCTGGTCCTCCCCTGGCTGCTGATCGCCCGCCGCCGCCCCGCCGCGCCGCCCTCGAGCCGGGTGCCGGCCTGGACGCCGCCCGCCCCCCGGCAGCCGGTGCGGCCGTGGACCGACCTCGACGACTGGTGGCGCGAGGCCTCGGCGCTGCCCTCCCGCGCCCCGCGACCGGTGCCGCACCGGGCCGCCGCCCCGCTCGAGGTCTGAGAACCACGCCGCGGTCCCCGTCCCCGTGTGACGGGTGTGACAGCTGCGCCCGATCGATGGACGCAGCGCTTCGTGGTTGCTTGACTACTCCTCGCACACGGACGTGCCCGGACCCGTTCCGCTCCCCAGGGAGGGTGGCCGGTCGTCCCCTGGCGAGCCGCGGTCCCCGCGGCGGGAGAGGCCCAGCGTGGGCAGGCACACGTCCCCGGACTCCTCGGCACCGACCCGCACCCCGCGGCCCCCGCGGGAGCGCGGCCGGCACCTCCGCTGGCCCGCGCTGGTGCTCGGCGCCCTCCTCCTGGCCGGGCTGGTGACCGTGGTTCCCTCCGGCACCCCGGCCGACGGCGCGACGACGCCGGCGGCCGCCCGCGCGGCCGCCGCCCGCTGCACCGACTGGTCGAGCTGCGCCCGCACCGCGGCCCGCACCGCCGGCGTCGTCCTGACCGCCGGGCGCGTCCGCCCCGCGACGCCGACCACCAGCGCACCGACCACCAGCGCACCGACCACCGCACCGACCACCAGCCCGCCGAGGACCACCGCGCCGGTGAGCAGCACGCCGACGACGGCACCGGCACCGTCCACGACGAGCAGCACGACCGCCGGAGGCACGACGACCGGCACCGCGACCGCGACCCCGTCGGTCCCGCTGACCGCCGTCTCGTACGCGGCCAGCGACGAGATCGTCGCCAACCCCGAGCGCGGCTTCACGCACTACACCGAGTCCCGCTGGTCCCCCGACGGCGGCGCGCACACCCCGCTGGACGTCACCACGCTGCGGACGTGGCGGACCGCCGAGGCCGTCACCGTCGTCTACCGCGTCTACTACCTGGGCGGGCTGGTCGACCGGGACGCGATCGACCAACGGTTCCTCGACCAGGTCGCCGCCGACCTCGCCACCGCCCGCGCGGCCGGCGTCAAGCTCGTCGTCCGGTTCGCCTACTCCCCCGACGACGGCCGCGACGCCCCGCCGGCCCGGGCGGTGGGCCACGTCCGCCAGCTCGCGCCGGTGCTCAACGCCGCCTCCGACGTCGTCCTGGTGCTGCAGGCCGGCTTCGTGGGCCGCTGGGGCGAGTGGTACTACTCCGACTCCTACGCCTCCGACCCCGCCCGGCCGTGGGCGCTCACCGACGCCGACTGGGCCCGCCGCGGGCAGGTCCTCGACGCGCTCCTCGACGCCACGTCGCCCGACATCTGGGTGCAGGTGCGCTACCCCTCGATCGTCGCGCGGCTGGTGGACGGCGCCGACGCCCGCCGGGTCGGCGTCCACAACGACTGCTTCCTGGCCAGCGACACCGACATGGGCACCTTCGCCACGGCGGAGGAGCGCACCTGGCTGGCGACCGCGTCGGCCACGGTCCCGGTGGGCGGGGAGACCTGCGGCACCAACGGCACCCGGTCGCAGTGGAGCACCGCCGCGACCGAGCTGGCCCGCTACCACTGGAGCTTCCTCAACGCCGACTTCCACCGCGCCGTCCTCGACTCGTGGGGCCAGGCCGGCCTGGACACGGCCGCGCGGTCGCTGGGTTACCGGCTGCGCCTGGTGTCGGGCGCCTTCCCCGCCACGGCACGGCCGGGCCAGACCGTGCGGGTCGAGCTCACGCTCACCAACGACGGCTACGCCGCCCCGCTGTCCGGCCGGCCGGTGCGCCTAGTGTTCGGCACGGGCCCGGCGGCGGTGGGCGTCCCCCTCGGCGTCGACGTCCGGTCGTTGGCGCCGGGGACGACGCGGACCTTCCGCGTCGACGTGCCCGTGCCCGCCGCGGCGGGCGCCTGGCCGCTCGCGCTGGTCCTGCCCGACGACGCGCCGTCGCTGGCCGGGGACCCGGCCTACGCCGTCCGGCTGGCCAACCAGGGGCTGTGGGACCCGGCCACCGGCCGCAACGACCTGCGGCACACCGTCACCGTCGGCTGACCCCGGCCGAGGCGTCGCGGGCCCGTGACAGGCTGGGGGCCATGGTCACCCGCCGTGGCGCCTGGATCCGCTACCAGGACCCCCTGTCGGACGAGCAGCTCGACTTCGCCGTCGCGCACTACCAGGCCGCGATCCTGCAGCCCTGGGAGGCCGAGGCCGCCGGCCGGCTCAAGGAGCAGCGACCGGACATGACGGTGCTGGCCTACAAGTGCCTGTCCTCGGTCCGCGACTTCGAGCAGGGACCGGTCTTCACCTCCGGGGTCAGCCTCGAGGAGGCCGAGGAGGCCGGCGAGGAGTGGTTCGCCCACCGCGAGGACGGCAGCCGCATCCAGTGGGCCACCTACCCGGGGCACTGGCAGATGGCGGTGTGGGAGCCGGACTACCGCGAGCGGTGGTGCGACAACGTCGCCGACTTCCTCGAGGACACCCCGTGGGACGGCGTCATGGCCGACAACGACGTCTTCGACGACTACTACGGGCTGCGGCCGCCGCTGGAGGGCGGCCGGACGATGGCCGACCTGCGCCGCACGATGGACCAGTTCGTGCCCGAGGCGGGCAAGCGCCTCAACGGGATGGGCAAGGTCCTGGTGCCCAACATCGCCGAGTCACGGCGCGACCCGGGCCGCTGGGCCCGGCACGCCGCCTACGGCGGCGGCTTCGAGGAGGTCTTCCTCGCCTGGGGCCCCGACCGGTACCTCGACCCCGCCAGCGCGCTGGCCCAGATGGAGGAGCTCAGCGGCCCGGGGATCAGCATCCTGCGGACGGCGACCGACGGCCGCGACGACCACCCGAACTTCCTCTACGGGCTGGCCGCGGTGGTCGTCTTCGGCGCCGGCGAGCAGGTCTGCTTCTCGGCCACCGACCACGACGGGTACAGCGGGACGCCGTTCCGCCCGGAGCTGGAGTGGGACCTCGGCACCCCCGTCGAGGGCCCGCAGCAGAAGGGCAACGCCTGGTCACGGGAGTTCACCGACGGCTGGGCCGGTGTGAACCTCAACGAGAGCAAGCGGCGCAAGGTCACCCTGTCCGTGCCGCCGGGGCTGCGGGGCGCCGACGGGGAGCCCGCGCCGGCGAAGGTGACCCTGCAGCCGCACGAGGGCGTGGTCTACCGGCGCTGAGCGCGGCTCAGACCGCGGCGGCCCGGGTCGACGTCCAGCCGGCCCACGCCGAGGCGACCATGTCGTGCAGGTCGTGGCGGGCCTCCCACCCGAGGACGTCGCGGATGGTGTCGGCCGAGGCGACCACCCGCGCGGGGTCGCCGGCGCGCGGGGGGACGACGACGGGCTCGGCCCACGCCTCCTCCGCCGTCCCGGTGACCGCGCGGACGGTGTCGACCACCTGCCGCACCGAGACGCCCTCCCCGCGGCCGATGTTCGCCGTCAGCGCGCGCACACTCCCCCCGGCGAGCGCCCGGGCGGCGGCGACGTGCGCGGTGGCGATGTCGGCGACGTGCACGAAGTCGCGGATGCAGGTGCCGTCCGGCGTCGGGTAGGAGTCACCGAACACGAGCGGGGCCTGCCGGCCGGCCAGCCGCTGGAAGACCATCGGCACCAGGTTGGACACGCCGCGGTCGGTGAGCGCGGGGTCGGCGGTGCCGGCGACGTTGAAGTAGCGCAGGTTGGCGTAGCGCAGCCCCGTGGCCGCGGCGACCTCGGCGATCATCCGCTCGCCGACGAGCTTGGTGGTGCCGTAGGGGTTCAGCGGCCGGCACTCGGTGTCCTCGCCGACCAGGTCCGCGTCGGGCATCCCGTAGACCGCCGCGCTCGAGGAGAACACGAGGTCGGCCACGCCGGCCGCCACGGCCTGCTCGAGGAGCACCCGCAGGCCCTCGACGTTCTCCCGGTAGTACAGCAGCGGCAGGCGCACCGACTCCTCGACCTGCTTCTTGGCCGCCACGTGCACCACCCCGGTGACGCCGTGCTCGCGCAGGGTCCGCGCCACCAGGTCGCCGTCGAGCACGCTGCCGACGACGAGCGGGGTGCCGGGCACACGGGCGGCGTCGCCGGTGGAGAGGTCGTCGAGGACGACGACGGACTGCCCCGCCGTCCGCATGGCCGCGACGACGTGGGAACCGATGTAGCCGGCACCGCCGGTCACGAGCCAGGTCACCGACCGAGCCTAGGTGCCGCGACGCCCGCGTCCGGGGTCGATCCCGTCACACGCCGGCCGCGGTGGGTTGGTGAGGTGCCCGCCGCCACCGTCGGGCCGGGAGCGCGCACCGGCACTACGCGAGGACCACCGCGACCCTCGTCACGTCCGGCGTGGTCGGTGTGAGCTCGTCGTACGGACGCTCGGTCCCGACCCGGTCCGCGACACGGATGCTCCTGCCGAGCAGCACGCCGAAGGCGACGGCGACGACCACCCAGGTCAGGAGCCCGACGACGATCCACAGCAACGCATCCACACCGGTAGTCCACCGCACGAACGGGACCAGGCCGTCACAGCACGGGTGTGCCTGGGGCGCGCGGAGACGTCGGGTCGAACGGGGCGAGTGAGACGACCACGACCGTCCCGGGAGCCCCTCGGGCCGCGGCTCCACCACGCTGCGGCGGCCCCGCGGCCCCTCAGCTCGCGCGGCGGCCCAGGGCGCGGTAGGTCCAGCCGGCGGCGGTCCAGGCCTCCCGGTCCAGGGCGTTGCGGCCGTCGAGCACCCGCCTCTGGCGCACCACCGCGCCGAAGGCGACGGGGTCGAGCTCGCGGTACTGCCGCCACTCGGTGAGCACCAGCACGGCATCGGCCCGCTCGGCGGCCTCCTCCGGCGTCGCGGCGAAGTCCAGGTGCGGCCACTCCCGGCGGCTGTTGTCGATCGCCGCGGGGTCGGTCACGCACACCACCGCGCCCTGCAGCTGCAGCTGGGCGGCGACGTTGAGCGCCGGGGAGTCGCGGATGTCGTCGGAGTCGGGCTTGAACGCCGCCCCCAGCACGGCCACCCGCTTGCCCAGCAGCGAGCCGTCGAGCACCTCGCGGGCGAGCTCGACCATGCGGATGCGGCGGCGCATGTTGATGTTGTCGACCTCGCGCAGGAACGTCAGCGCCTGGTCGGCGCCCAGCTCGCCGGCGCGGGCCATGAACGCGCGGATGTCCTTGGGCAGGCAGCCGCCGCCGAAACCCAGCCCCGCGTTGAGGAACCGCCGCCCGATCCGCTCGTCGTAGCCGATCGCGTCGGCCAGCTGCTTGACGTCGGCGCCGGTGGCCTCACACAACTCCGCCATCGCGTTGATGAAGGAGATCTTGGTGGCCAGGAAGGAGTTGGCGGCGGTCTTCACCATCTCGGCGGTCGCGTGGTCGGTGGTCACCTTCGGCGTCCCGCGGGCCACGATCGGCGCGTAGACCTCGTCGAGGAGAGCCTCGGCGGTGGCCGCGTCGGCGGGGTCGGCGGGCAGGCCGTAGACCAGCCGGTCGGGGTGCAGCGTGTCGCGGACGGCGAACCCCTCGCGGAGGAACTCCGGGTTCCAGGCCACCAGCGCGCCGGGGACCTTGCCGCCGACCACCTCGGCCAGCTGTGCGGCCGTCCCCACCGGGACCGTCGACTTGCCGGCCACCAGCTCGCCGGGCTGCAGCACCTCGAGCAGCGACTCCACCGCCGCCTCCACGAACCGCATGTCCGCGGCGTACTCCCCGTGCTTCTGCGGGGTGCCGACGCACAGGAAGTGCACCCGTGCCCCGGCGGCGTCGGCGACGTCGGTGGAGAACGACAACCGTCCCGAGCCCAGCGAGTGCTGGAGCAGCTCGTCGAAGCCGGGCTCGTAGAACGGTGACCGGCCGGCACACAGCGCGGCCACCTTGCGCTGGTCGACGTCGACGCCGACCACCTCGTGCCCGAGCTCGACCATCGACGCCGCGTGGACGGCGCCGAGGTAGCCGCAGCCGATGACCGAGATGCGCATCCCCGCTCCTCCGTGCCGGACACTTCGACACCGAAGTGCACCACGACGCCGGACGGAGCGCCCGGGGAAGGCCGGGTCGGGTGACCGGCTCAGGGAGCCGGCCGCACCACACCGCACCGGCAGGCGTAGAGGCTGGCGCCGCTGAAGGCGTCCTCCCCGACCCAGCGGAACCGGTGCCGGTGCCAGCGCCGCCGCGCGCCCGGGCCCGGAGGCTCGGCCGGCGGGACCAGGGACACGCGGTGCATGGTGCCCGACCGGAGGGCCGGGCGGAACGCCTCTCAGCGGGGCAGCGAGGACAGGTGTGCGTCGAGGGCGGTCCGCCAGTCGCGGGGCCGGAAGCCGGTGGCCTCGAGCCGGGCGAGGTCGAGGACGCTGTTGCGGGGCCGCGGCGCGAGGCCGACCTTGCCGGCGGTGTACTCGGCGGTGCTGACCCGGCGGACGTCGCGGGGGTCGCGCCCGCGGGCGGCGAAGACCACCTCGGCGACGTCGGCCCAGGACGCCGGCTCCCCGCCGCAGGTGCAGTTGTAGGTGCCCGTCTCCCCGCGCTCCAGGAGGTGCCCGACGGCGGCGGCGAGGTCCTCGGCGAAGGTGAGCCGGCCGACCTGGTCGTCGACGACGGCCGGGCTGACGCCGCGGTCGGCGAGGTCGGCCATCGTGCGCACGAAGTTGCGCCCCTCCCCCACGACCCACGTGGTGCGCAGCAGCAGGTGCCGGTCGAGCGCGGTGACGAACCGGTCGCCGTCGGCCTTGCTCTGTCCGTAGACGCTCAGCGGCCGGACCGGAGCGTCCTCGGGGATCGGGCCACGGGCGCGCCCGTCGAAGACGTACTCGCTGGAGAAGTGCACGAGCGTGGCCCCGCGGTCGCGGGCGACGCCGGCGAGCGCGCCCACGGCGTCGACGTTCACCGCCTGCACCAGGTGCCGGTTGGCGGGGTCCTCCGCGGCGTCGACCTGCGTGTACGCCGCGGCGTTGAGCAGCAGGTCGACCCCGGTCCAGTCGTGGCCGGCGACCGCGGCCGGGTCGGTGAGGTCCAGCGCCGTCCGGTCGAGGGCGCGCGCGTCGGGGAAGCGGCGCGCCAGCGCCCGGCCGACCTGCCCCCGGGCACCGAGGACGACGGCCGTCACTGGCCGCGCGCGGCGTAGGCCGCCTCGACCCGGTCCTTCAGCGGCCGCCACCAGTCCTCGTTGTCGCGGTACCAGGCGATGGTGGCGGCCAGCCCCTCGCGGAAGTCGGTGTAGCGGGGCCGCCAGCCCAGCTCCTCGCGCAGCTTGGTCGCGTCGATGGCGTAGCGCAGGTCGTGCCCGGCGCGGTCGGTGACGGAGTCGAAGGCGTCGGCCGGCTGCCCCAAGAGCTCGAGGATCGTGGCGAGCACCGTGCGGTTGTCGACCTCGCCGTCGGCACCGATGAGGTACGTGTGCCCGGTGCGGCCGCGGGCGAGGACGTCGTGCACCGCGGTGTTGTGGTCGTCGACGTGGATCCAGTCGCGCACGTTGTGACCGGCGCCGTAGAGCCGGGGCCGCCGGCCGTCGAGCACGTTGGTGACCTGCCGCGGGATGAACTTCTCCACGTGCTGGTAGGGCCCGTAGTTGTTCGAGCAGTTGGAGATGGTGGCCCGCACGCCGTAGGACCGCACCCACGCGCGCACCAGCAGGTCCGAGGCGGCCTTGGTCGAGGAGTAGGGGCTCGAGGGGTTGTACGGAGTCTCGGGGGTGAACCGGTGCGGGTCGTCGAGCTCGAGGTCGCCGTAGACCTCGTCGGTGGAGACGTGGTGGTAGCGGACGTCGTGCCGGCGCACCGCCTCCAGCAGCGTGTAGGTGCCGACGACGTTGGTCTGCAGGAACGGCGCGGGGTCGGCGAGGGAGTTGTCGTTGTGGCTCTCGGCGGCGAAGTGGACGACGGCGTCGCTGCCGCGGACCAGGTCGTCGACGAGCGCGGCGTCGGTGACCGAGCCGTGGACGAAGGTGATCGCCTCCCGGACGCCGGCCAGCGAGGCCTCGTTGCCCGCGTAGGTGAGCGCGTCGAGGACGGTCACCTCGTACTGCGGGAAGCGCTCGACGGTCTGGTGGACGAAGTTGGCACCGATGAAGCCGGCCCCACCGGTCACCAGCAGACGACGGATCTCGCTCACGGACGCCAGGGTGTCAGACCTCCGGACCAGAGCCGGGGACCCGCTCACCCCGAGGGATGAGGTCAGTGGCGGGCGGCCGCGCCACCTGGACATCCTGGTCCGACGACGCGGGGGGACGGGGGCGCGATGACCAGGGACGACGCCGGGCTCGAGGGCCCGCCGGCCGACTCGGACGCGCCGGCGGGGACACCGGACGGCCGGGACCGCCCCCGCTCGGGCCGGCGCCGGGGGCTGCGCCGGTTCCTCACCGCGCTGGCCGTGCTGCTCGTCGTCGGGGTGGCCGTGGTCGGCGGGGGCCTGTGGTACCTCACCGACCGCTACGCCGGGAACATCGACCGCGTCACCGACGTGTTCGCCGGGCTCGACGAGGAGGCGCGGCCGGCGCCCGCCACGCCCGCCGAGGACGCCGGCGAGGCACCGGTCACCTTCCTGCTGGTGGGCACCGACAGCCGCGGCACCGCGGACGAGGGCATCGCCGAGGGCGGCCGCTCGGACGCGATCATGATCGCGCGGGTCTCCGGCGACCGGCGGCACGCGCAGCTGGTGTCCATCCCGCGCGACTCGTGGGTCGAGATCCCCGGACACGGCCGGGACAAGATCAACGCCGCCTACGCCTACGGCGGCCCGTCGCTGCTGGTCCAGACCGTCGAGCAGGTGACCGGGGTCCGCATCGACCACTACGTCGCGATCGACTTCGAGGGCGTCGTCGAGGTCACCGACGCCCTCGGCGGGGTCGACGTCGTCGTCGCCGAGACCACCACGTGGGGTCCGTACACCTTCGAGGCCGGCGTCAACCACCTCGACGGCGACCAGGCGCGCTGGTACTTGGGGCAGCGCTACGGCCTGCAGGGCGGCGACTTCGACCGCGTCCGCCGCCAGCAGCAGTACCTCGAGGCGGTCTTCGGCCAGCTGTCCGCCTCCGGCGCGCTCAGCGACCCCGGCCGCCTCGACGCCGCGCTGCTCGCGGTCACCCGCGCGGTCGCCGTCGACGACACCCTGGGCAACGCCGACCTGCTGGGCCTGGCGTACTCCCTGCGCGACCTGCGGCCGGAGGACGTCGACTCCTTCACCGCGCCGGTGCTGGGCACCGGCACCGAGGGCTCGGCCAGCGTCGTCTACCTCGACGAGGTGACCGGGGAGCGGATGTGGTCCTACCTGCGCAACGACTCCCTGTCGCAGAACGCCGACGAGTTCGGCGGTCAGGCCCTGCCCGACGTGCCCCGCTGAGGCGCGTCCTCCCGGGACCGCTCCGCCGCGTCAGGACCGCGCGGAGGGGACTGCTGACGGGTCGAGCACGACCAGCCGGTCGAGCAGCGGCAGCAGCGCCTCGGCGATGAGCGTGCCCACCCGGTCGTGCACCTCGAGCGGCCCGCCGATGGGGTCCGGCACGTCGTCGCCCGGGTCGGCGGGCCGGCGCCCGCGGGCACCGGCCATGGCGCCGACCAGCCGGCGGGCCCGCGCGGCCGGGTCGGGCTCGTTGCCGGGGACGTCCGCGGGGAGGGTGGTCACGAGGTCTCCGGCCTCGCGGAGCAGGAACGTGCGGCGCAGGGCGGCCGGCGCCTGCGCCAGGACCGCCTCGCGGTGGCGCGCGGTCATGGCGAGCACGAGGTCGGCCTGCTGGACCAGCTCCGGCCGCAGCTGCCGGGCCCGGAAGCCGTCCGGGTCCCCGCCCAGGCCGCGGAGGACCAGCGCGCTGTCGGGGTGCATCGCCGATCCCACGACGGCGCGCGTGCCCGCGCTGGCCACCCGGATCGCGGGCGCGTCCGTCCCCAGCACCTCGTCGAGGTAGGCGCGCGCCAGGCGCTCGGCGAGGGCCGAGCGGCAGATGTTGCCGGTGCAGACCACGAGCACGGTGAACGGCGGGCTCGGGGACGCGGGCACGTCCCCCAGTCTGCGCGGGCGGTTCCGGACGCACGTCCGGGACCGCCCGGCTCAAGCCGGGGCCGCAGACCGCCGATCAGCCAGTCATGAGGCTGCTGCTGGTGTGCACGGGCAACATCTGCCGGTCAGCGGCCGCCGAGCTGCTGGTCTCGTCCTGGGCGGCCGGCTCCCCTGGCACCGCGCTGCTGGTCCGCAGCGCAGGTACCCGGGCGGTGGCCGGGCGGCCGGTGCACCCGTGGACGGCGGCCGTGCTCGAGCGGCGGGGCGTGCCGACCGCCGGGTTCTCGTCGTCCCGGCTGACCGGGGACGACGTCGACGGCGCCGACCTCGTGCTGACGATGGCGGCGCACCACCGCGACGAGCTGCTCGCCGTCCGCCCGGGGGCGCTGCGGCGCACCTTCACGCTCCGCGAGGCGTCGCGGCTGGCCGGGCTGCTGCCGCCCGGCGTCCTCGACGCCGCACCGCCGGCCGACCGGCTCGCCCGCCTGGCCGACGCGCTCGCCGAGTCGCGGGCGGTCCACCGGTCGGCCGGCCGGGACGCCGACGTCGCCGACCCGATCGACGGGCCGGCCCGTGCGCACGCCGTGGCGGTCGACGAGGTCGCCGAGGCGCTGGCGCCCCTGCTCCGGGTCTTGGAGAGCCGGGCCACGGCGTACGACACGGTGCGCATCCACCGGCTGCCGCCCGTGCCCGCCTAGTTCGGCGCGGCCGGCAGGGTGTCGAGGCGGAACTCGTCGACGTGCGCGCCGAGGGAGTCGGTGCGCAGGTACTCCCACAGCCGGTCGGCGCGGTTCTGGTCGAGATAGACGACGCTCTGGCTGCCCTCGCGGCCGGTCCCGGCCACCGGGGCGGTCAGGAAGGTGAGCCCGTCGGGGCGCAGCGACCGCAGGTCGTACGCCATGCCCAACAGCCCGGTGTTCGACAGCCCGGCGTCCACGGTCATGGCGCCGGTGAGCGCCACCAGGAACTCGTCGAGGGCGCCGGCGTCGGCGAGGACGTCCTGCTCGGAGAGCTGGGCGAAGACCGACCGCAGGTACTGCTGCTGGCGCTTGACCCGGTCGAAGTCGCCGCCGGGGAGGCCGTAGCGCTGGCGGACGTAGGCGAGCGCCGCCTCGCCGTCGAGGTGGTTGGTGCCGGCCGCGTAGGTGTAGGGACCGTTGGTCACGGCCTCGGCGACCTGGACGTCGACGCCGCCGAGCGCGTCGGTCATCTGCACGAAGCCCTGGAAGTCGATGGCCGAGTAGTGGTCGATGCGCACGCCCGTGAGCTGCTCGACCGTCTGCACCAGGAGGCTGGGTCCCCCGTAGGCGTAGGCGGCGTTGAGCTTGGTCGGCCCGTGACCGGGGATGTCGACCCACGTGTCCCGCGGCAGGGAGACCACCTGCGCGCGCTGCCGGTCGGCGGCGACCCGGACGAGCATCATCACGTCGGACCGCCCGTCGGGGTCCTCGCCCTCGGGGACGTCGGCACGGGTGTCGGACCCGACGACGAGGAACGTGAGCGGCGCACCACCGGCGGCGCTGGTGGCCGGCGCCGGCCGCTGCGACTCGTCGAGCCCCTGGAACGCGTCGACCCGGTTGAGGTTCCCCGCGTAGCGGTTCGTCAGGTACCAAGCACCGCCGGCCACGAGCAGGAGGAGGACGACGACGGAGGCGCCCAAGGCGACGAGCGCGCGGCGCAGCCGCACCCGCCGTCGGGGCACCTCCGCATCTCGACCCGGGTCCTCGCCATCACACGACCTCTCATATGGATCCACGTCCTGCTGAGTCCGGTAGTCGGTCACGCGCGTCCCCACTGTCCTGTGCATGAGCACCACAGACGGTAGGCCGGATACGGTCCGATTCAGGACTGAAATGTCCGACGCGACGGCGCCAGGACCTCAGCCGCCACAGAGGTGCCCTGCCTCCTCAGCTCGCGCGGCGGCCCAGGGCGCGGTAGGTCCAGCCGGCGGCGGTCCAGGCCTCCCGGTCCAGGGCGTTGCGGCCGTCGAGCACCCGCCTCTGGCGCACCACCGCGCCGAAGGCGACGGGGTCGAGCTCGCGGTAGGCCCGCCACTCGGTGAGCACCAGCACGGCGTCGGCCCGCTCGGCGGCCTCCTCCGGCGTCGCGGCGAAGTCCAGGTGCGGCCACTCCCGGCGGCTGTTGTCGACGGCGGCGAGGTCGGTCACGCACACCACCGCACCCTGCAGCTGCAGCTGCGCGGCGACGTTGAGCGCCGGAAAGTCGCGGATGTCGTCGGACCCAATTGTCCGCCCGCCAGGTTCAATCATGCAGCCGGAAGAGCACTGCCGTCCGCGTTCGGCTGAACCTGACACGAGGGCTCCGCCAGATCATTGGACACATTCCTTTTGGGCATGAGGCTATGGCGTTGCGCTTGCACCCAGAGGGTCGGTCCCAGCAGAGTCGGCGAAGACCCAGTCACGGCTCACCCACTCAACCCGGGCGTCCCGCAAGCGTCACTTCTACCGTTCATCATGGCAACATTCGACATTGCGCGCACCCCTACCCAGAAGGCCGCCTGTCGGCCGGTGCAACCCGACCGACGTCGCTCCCCAAGTGAATACAGATTCAACCGCACGAGGGATGACTCAGGCGGCACACAAGCCAAGCACGAGGCGCCAAGACGACGGTGAGCGCAGCGGGCGCGAGAGTCAGCCCGGAGCAACTGCGTGCGCCTCTTCTGCAACTCTCGGCTGCCCTCAAGCAAGTGCACGTTATGGCCGCACACTGCCCCGCCTCATATCCCGGCGCCAGGTCATTTCATTGCCAGAGGCGATAGTGTCAAGTGCAAATTGACTCGACGCCCGCAACGCCGATTGTGTTAGCGCTCAAGCCATCGGCCGGGCTGGCACGCCTACTGCGGTCACATCATTGGGCAAATCACGAACCACAGCGGCTCCTGCACCAACTACGGTCCGTGCGCCAATGCATCGCCCCTGAATCACCGACGAGCCGGTTCCCAAATTCACCTCGCTCCCCAGCCGGACCTCACCTGAGACGGAAGCGTTAGGATTAGCCGTAACATAGTCGCCCAGAATGGCCTCGTGGCCCACAGTCACTCCCAGGTTCAGGTGCACGTGTCGCCCAAGCACCACGTTCGTTGTGATGACTACCTGAGCACAAATGATTGACCCAGGCCCAATGGTTACCCTGTGACGGCCGATCACGGCACTCGGATGCACCAATGTCGCGGGGGTACGACCGAGCCCCGTGGCCCACTCATCGATGCGCCTGCGCGTCGCGCCGTCGCCAATCCCGATTACGTACTGGACGTCATCAGGCAGCGAAGCCAGCGCACTGACACCCCCCAGGAACGGAACACCCCGGTCGTCGATGAGTTCCTCGTCCGGACTGCCATCGTCAACGAACCCGAGCACTTCATACGGCTGGGCTCCTTGCCTAAGCCGCTGGTCCTCGATCGCTTCAACGACATCGTGCACCTCGCGACCAAAACCGCCGGCGCCGACGATTATCAACGGTGCGGCTTTCACTTGACCATCCTGTCTAGTGCGCGATACAAGCGCGACCGCGTGGCTTCTCGCCTGACTACTGGTCGCGGCCCCCGGACCGTCCCTCTTGGCCGCTCAACCGAGCGCAGCTCACTGGACTGGCAACTCCCCACACATCAGAGAGATCCTGACCGACTCAGGCGAAACAAAACGCACCGTATGGGCTACTCGCCGGAGCCAGGAGGCGGCGACCTGAGACTTGAACCGACGACTTGCCCACACGGTCAGCCATGATCATCGGCGCACCCTGGCAGAAGGACTCGGATCAATCTAGGGGCAGGCTCCACCCCCAGCCGAGCCCCGGCACTACGCCGAGCACCCGACAAGTATGCACCCATAGGCCGCTGGGGTGACCACCCGGATAGTCCTTGTGTGCGCCGCACTCCTTTTGCAGCTCAGCACGACGCCTTGGGACATGTCCCCTGAGATCGTAACAACATGCAAGCCGTGAGGCACACTCCACCCGTTGTTGACGTACAAATACCTACTCAGACCCGCGCCCGCTCCCCTGCAACGTCCGCCCTGTCATATCCAGCCCTGACGACACCGAGATAGCGGGCATACTGCGCCGCCCTCCAAGTAAGAACGGACGACGCGACACTGATAGTCGGCAGGCTTAGTTTCCGTCCGAGCCGGTATTGCCCGCGCGAGACTTGAGACACATGCTCCCCCCTCGGGCCAGCTCCCCTGCTCATCTGGCTCGCGTGCACACGGTAGGACAACAATCTGTCCCGCAGGACGGCGACACGGCCCACTAAGCCCAGGCGGAGCCAAAGGTCGTAGTCTTCCATTTGCACCAGCCGACGATTGTAGCCCCCGACCTGTTCGTACGCCGATCGACGCATCATTACGGACGAATGCACAAGGCGGTTCCTGGAGACGAGGGCACGACGAACATCATCGCCGGCCGACGATCTCAACTCTCCTATGCGCCGCCCGTCGGAGTCAATCAGGTATGCTCCGGTGCCGACAACTGCAGCATCGGCGCCTGAATCAAGATACTCCTGCGTCCTCGATAGTCGATCAGGAGCGGAAACATCATCTGAGTCCATGCGCGCCAGGAACCTGCCATGTGCTCCGCTGGCGGCGATACTCAGCGCATTCGCCAAACCGCGCCTATGGGGAAGCGAGATGATTCGTACGCGCCGGTCTTGCATCCATGTCGCCCGGCCTTCAGCGCGGGCGCCATCGAGCACGAGGATCAATTCTAGGTCAACGTCTTGCTGAAGCAGTACCGAGTCGACGGCTTCCGTGAGCCACGCATCTACGGTGAGCGTAGACATGAGCACCGAGATCTCAGGCACGGAAAGCTCCAGGCTTAGTTTCGAGCGCGGACACAGGACCAATCATTACCGTCGCGTAGGAAACGATCTCCGCCACATCTCCTTCAGCCTTCATCTGGCCCCCTGCGAGCTCCACGGGAAAGGGTACCTCCATAGGCTCCAACGCGATACGCTCCGCGATTCAAGGCACCACGGGGTACCGCCGCTCGCTCCGCAGCGGGTCCTACTCCTCTCGGGGCCGCCCCTTCCCTAGCACCCGGAGCGGGACGTCACCTCTTAGCCGTCCAGGGCGAGGTGACGACACTTGTGCCTTCCCGCCGCCGACAAGATCGCCCAGGCGGCTCCCCGATCCACGTCGAACCGCAATTATGTAGCCGAGGCAGACACCCAAGTAGGCCCACAGGCTGCGCGAGTTCTCGATATTGAGGGTGAACGCCACGGCGAGTGAGCATGCGACTCCTACCATCAGCCAGGTTGATGAGGAATCAACGGCGCCGGTTCTGGCGAGCCTGGAAAGCTGGATCAGAATAACGCACGGAATGCCCATCACAAGGGCATACCCGGGTAGTCCGGTTTCAGCCAGCAAACTTAGGTGGGTGCTATGCGGGATGTTCTGCACCGGCCAGTTCGCGTACTCGCTGGCGGCTGCTCTGAACTGCCCGATGCCCACCCCGATTAGGGGATTGTCCAGCCACATGCGCCAAGCCAAGGACCACAGGCTCAGGCGGACATCGGACTCAACCGTCGCTTGGGCACCAGCGAGCCGGTCTACCGAGTCGAGCTGTAGTCCTGGCCAATACAACCAGATGGCACCTGACGCCGCCGCGAGGCTTGCAAGCCAGGGAATCGCGGCGTTGACCACGCGACGCGCCTGTCCGAGAATTAGGGCTACCGCCAGGCCAAGCACGAGGGCCGGGATGGCTGCTCGGGATCCTGTCAAGAGGAGCGCAGTCGCTTGGACGACAAGATGGGCGTAAGGACGACGCAGCTCGCGCCTTGAGTGGGAGACGAAGGTAAGTGCGATGCCGATCAACAGATAGGAGGCGAAGAGGTTCGGATCATCGAATCCGCCGGTGGCCCGAAACTCGAGGGCGAACGGCGTGACTACACCTTGAGAGTGCAGGATTGACCCCGCCGTGCCAGTAAGCGCGGCGGCCGAGCAAGTTCTTACCCACAGTCTCAGAAGTCGGCCACCCTCACGGAAGAGCCTGACGCTGTAGAACGCAAATACGCTGAAGTAGGCCAGCGCGACCCAGAATTTGAGGACGGCGCCGACGCCGTAGGGGAAGTCAACGTTTACACCCCTTACACTTCGAATGAACAGGCCCAGCAGTAGGGCTACGGATACTGCCGAGAAGTAGAGCAACCAAGATTGAAGCCGCCCTCCTTTGATGCTTGAAACCCGGTCACCGCGTTGCCGCAGCTGCCACAGGATTGCTGCGAACGCGAGAGGAAGGAAGAGGTCGGCAGCCGATACATTCGCACCGTGGTCCCCGCCAATCACGGTGGCGATAGGTAGGCCAAGAACGACGATGTCAACGGCCCTGATGCACCGCCGTTCAGAGCTGGCGCTTTGGGCATACTCCGTGTTTGGACCGAACAGGGAGTATGGCTTGGGGACACGCCTCACAGCGTCCTCACGTCGAGACCTTGTGTGCCATCCGCCCGATGACACTTCCTCAATGCCGCATCATGAACGGACACGACGCGGAACGCTGCCCGCAAAGTCACCAAGTGACCCGCAGTGAGGCCGACGCTCCAGACTATGATTGCCGCCAACGGGGGAGCACCCACCAGGCAAGTGATAGCTAGAGCACAGACCAAGAGGCCCAGTCGGGTCGTTTCGATGACAAACAAAATGTTGTGCGCACGGAGTACGGGAAAGACAGCCTGCATGGGATTGACGATCAGCTGAACGGCTAGCGGGACCGCTATCACGGAGACCATGCGTCCGCCAGACGCCCACTCCTCACCGAGCAGAGCAACTGCCAGGAACTCCCCGAACGGCGTCAGCACTAAAACCATCAATGCCGATACGGGCGACAGCCACCAGATATGGCGCACCAATTCAGGCTTCAGCGGCCGGGCTTCCCGGCGCAACATGGACAAGCGCCCTAGCATCGACTGCTGAAGACCCATCCCTATGAAGCTGGCGGGGGCCCCGGCCAGCCTCAGGGCAACTCCCGCATGGCCAGCGGCAATCGGCCCCCACAAGACGCCGAGAGCCGTCACCGGAAGCTGCCCGCCGGCGCTTCCCACCACCCCTGATAGGATATTCCGCCAAGACACGCTGCCTTCGGGCATCCGCGGCGTCGCGTCTTCACCTTCGCTGGCGGCATGCATTACGCGGCGCTGGTTGCCCCCAAATTGTCTGGTGAACGTCACTGCCATGACGCGAGCCAGGGCGAAGCCAAGCGCCAGAGCTACCGGGGTCGGCCAGAGGATGACGGCCACGGTCTGCGCGAGAGCAGTGAAGATCCCTGCGAGAAGGTTCCTCATGGCCAGTGCCGCATAGCAACCGCGCTGCAGCAATGCCGCATTATCAAGAAGTCCGAACGCTTGAGAGGCAACCAGTAAGCCCGCGGCGAATGCCGTCTGGCCGCCAGGGTATTCGACGACGATCGCAGCTAAGCCGCCGCTCATAATGAGAATGGAGGCGGCTCCAGCCACCCTGGCAGCGAAGCGTAGAGTCGTCCACGAGTGCCGCTGTTCCATACTAGGCGCCACCGTCTCCAGACGCAGGGTCACGATGGGCACCAGGACAAAAGCGACGGAAAGCGCAAGGTGATAGCTGCCCACGACGCGCGGGTCGGCCAAGCGCGCAATGATGACCGTGGACCCCATCACCGCAGCCTGGCCGATCGCATGGCCGAGGATCGACAGCTGCCACGCCGGAACGCGGTGAGCTTGCCTAGACTGAGCCATCGACGCCCTTGGCCAGCTCATATTTCGCCTCGTGTGACGTCGAGGGGGCGCTTTCGTTGATTGACGGGTAGGGGCGAGGGTAGGCGACGTCGTACCGATGCCGGAGTCATCGGCGCACCTCTCGGCGCCCTCGATGATGCAGCAGGTGCCTCAACCGCTCTTCCTGCCGTTGCCAGACGTCTGATCGAGCGAAATGCCTTCGAACCCAAGCCTGCGCCCGGTCCCGACGACTCTTTGTCGCTTCGGGGAACGCCATGACATCGCGCATGGCTACCGTCAGGGCGCCGGCATCTCCTACAGGAACCATGAAGCCCCTACCGTCGGCGGCGACGTCTCGCGCCCCAGTCGCCGACGTTGTAATGATTGGGCAGCCCGCAGCGGCCGCCTCAAGTAGGACACCGGGCATGCCTTCCCGGTATGTCGGGAGCACCAACGCGTCCGCGGCGGCCAGATAGACCTCAGGGTTCGGGACGTCGCCACAGTCGACGATGTCGGGATCCTTCGCGATTGCGACACGAACCTTATGATCGACCGGATTGGTGTGATCGTCGGACCCGAGCAATAGCAGTTTTACCGCACTACCTTCGTTCTTCAGCGACTGGAAGGCATCGATCAGCTCGTGCACACCCTTGTCTCTCGTGCGGCGCCCTATGAAGATGAAGACAAAGGTTCCCTCATCCAGTGACAGAGCATTCCTTGCGGCCGACGTGTCGGCGCTGTTAAATCTTTCCAGATCGACACCATTACACGACCCCTCGCCGACCACTATTGTCCGGTCGGGCGGAAAGATGCCTTCCTGCAACACGAGGTCGTGCAGGCTCGGACTGACGGACCAAATCTCCGTGGAAAGCCGCCCAATCATCCTTTCGAAGGACCGCAAGATGCGGCGCGCCGCTCCCGTCAGGGTCTCCAACCGAAGGCCGTGCAACACGTATACGCGGACGGGCACCCTCCATAGAGCCCCCGCGACCGAGGCTAACAGGGAGGCTTTGGGGGTTCCGTATATAAGTGCGGCAGGCCTCTCCCGGCGCACAATGTTCAAGACTTGAAGCAATGCACGCACGTCCCTCAAGACGGACATGCCGCGTTCTAGGTCTGCCCCTACCACACGGACGCCTTCTCGGGCGCTGACCATGTCAGCGATTCTCCCGCCGGGACAGACGACAGCTACGTCGAAGCCAACGTCCCTGAGGTAGCTAAATTGACCGGCGTACAAGCGCTCTGCAGACTCCGCGGATGAAAGAACAAAGAGGAGGCGCGGACGAGGTAGAATGGGCAAGCCTCGGGGATTTGGTACATCTACTTGAACCAGGTTGTAGAAGGAACGGGACGTCACTGCGCCGGCACTCCCTTAACCGTCACGCCGGGGGCGACATCAACGACAACGCAGGCTGCAGCGCCGACAATGGATTGGGCGCCAACGGTGAGACCTTGGAGGATTACTGCCCCGGCACCGATCGTTACACCACGCTCGACGTGGCAGTTTCCCGAAACGGTTCCTCCCGGGTTGACGGAGACGTACTCGGCCAGGACACTGTCGTGACCTACGTTGGCGTTCGCATTGAGATGCACGTGCGGCCCGATTACCACGTCGGCCAAAACCTGTACGCCTCCTAGAATTACAGCTCCCGCGCCCACTTCAGCATGGGGAGAGAGGTTCGCGTTGGGATGCACGACGGCAACACTAGGAATATCAAGCGGGGCAAAGCGCTCGGCGATCTGCATTCGCACGCTGGGGATGCCGAGGCCAGACACGTATCTAACGTCGGGAGCATCCGCCAGCCAGACACCAATGGGGCCAAGGAACGGGACCCCGCGACGACGAAGTCGGCTCAGATTTTCGTGGCTCGGAGAGTCGTCCAGGACGCCGAGGACCTCATAGATCGGTTGTGCAGCGGCTCGGTTGACGGAAACGATGGCGTCCAGAACGTTTCGGCCGAAGCCGCCAGCCCCCACGATCACGATCGGTTCGGCGCTCAAGCCTTACGCTCCGCGCTTCCGATGAACCGCGGCATCGTTGCCGATCCCGCAGCGGCGATCCCGTCTCGGCGGAGGACGGTACGGACAGTCGCGACGAGGATTCGTAGGTCGAGGAAGAAGCTGCGCGCGTCTACATACTCGACATCGGCGTCGAACTTCTGTTCCCACGTCAGGTGGTTGCGGCCCCGCACCTGCGCAAGGCCCGTGACCCCCGGCCGGACCTCATGGCGGCGAGCCTGGTGAGGGGTGTAGAGATCAAGATAGTAGGTCCGCAGGGGCCGTGGTCCGACCAAGCTCATGTCACCGCGCAGCACGTTCCACAAGGTCGGGAGCTCGTCGAGACTGGTGCTTCGTAGGGTGCGCCCCAAACGCGTGAGTCGGTCCTCGTCTGATTCCGCGCCGTCACGCATCGTTCGGAACTTGATCAGCCAGAACGACTCACCCAAGAGCCCAGGACGCTCCTGTCGGAAGAACACCGGACGGCCGAGGGACAGCCTCACCAAGAGGGCAACGACTACTTGAACCGGCAGAGAGAGCAAAAGTACGACAAGCGCGATCACGACGTCGATCACGCGCTTGCCCACGTCATACATCCTCATGGGATCTGCAACTCCAAGAAGCTGGTGATGGCTGACTCGACACGCCCGACCTGCTCCGCCCGCAGCGCCGAACCGCTGGGCAGCGTCAAGCCGGTCGCGAAGAGTCGATCCGCCGTGCCGTTCACCACCGATCGAGCAGCGGAGAAGACCGGCTGGCGATGCATCGGCTTCCACAGCGGGCGCGACTCGACGCCCGACGCATCGAGGGCGCAGCGTAGGTCTTCCGCTGACCAGCCCGCCTGTGCCGGATCGACGACGACCGCGGTGAGCCAGCAGTTGTCCGCCTCGTCCCCCGATCGCTGAAAGACCCGCGCCCCTGGACGGCCGGCGAAGAGGAGGGCGTACAGCTCCCGGAGCCGGCGGCGCCGCGCGATCATCTCGTCCAGCCGCTCGAGCTGGGCGAGCCCCAGCGCGGCGAGGACGTTGCTCAGCCGGTAGTTGTAGCCGACCTCCGTGTGCTCGTAGTGCACGGCCGGCTGGCGGGCCTGGGTACTCAGGTAGCGGACGCGGGCAGCCAGGCCGGCGTCGTCGGTCAGGAGCATGCCACCGCCACTAGTGGTCATGATCTTGTTGCCGTTGAAGGACACGGCGGCGACGTACCCGAAGGACCCGGCCGGCCAGCCGGCGTGAGAGGCGCCGAGTGACTCAGCGGCATCCGAGAGCACCGGGACGCCGAAGCGCTCGCAGACCGGCACGATCTCGGCGTAGTCCGCACACTTCCCGAGCAGGTCCACCGCGATCACGGCGGCCACCGTCTCGCCCTGCTCGGCCAGCTCCTCGAGCGCCGTCACGAGCAGACCGGGGTGCAGGTTGCCGTTCTCGTCGCAGTCGACGAAGACAGGCGTGGCCCCGGTGTAGACGACCGCGTTCGCCGTGGCCGCGAACGTCATCGTCGGGACGACGACCACGGTGCCGGGCCGGGCGCCGAGCTCGAGCAGCCCCAGGTGGAGTGCGGCGGTACCGGAGGAGAGCGCAACGGCGTGCGCACGGCCGCAGCGCTCGGCGATCCGCTCCTCGAAGGCGTCCACCATGGGCCCGAGGGGCGCGATCCAGCCCGACCGCACGGCCTCGAGCACCAGCTCCTCCTCCCGCGGTCCCACGTCCGGTGAGGACAGGAGGATCCGTGAGGGAGCACGGGTCGGCGTGATGGTCACCGGGTCACCTCCTCGTCGGCCCACAGGACCGCGGCCGACGCGTCCGTCGTGGCCCAGACGTCGGACGCACGGCGGCCCATGCGGCTGAGCTGCCAGTCCTCGAGCGGCGGGACGGGCACGTGGCTGATCAGCGGGTGCGCGTCCCTGGACGCGGCCTCGGCAGCACCGAAGAGCTCCTCGTGGAGCTTCTCCCCCGGCCGCAGGCCCGTGTAGACGATCTCCAGGTCGCGCCCCGACATCTCGACGAGCTGGCGGGCGACGTCCGCGATCCGCACGGGCTCGCCCATGTCCAGCACCAGCGCCTCGCCGCCGCGACCGATGACGCCGGCCTGGATGACCAGTTGGACGGCCTCGGGGATGGTCATGAAGTAGCGCGTGGCCTCGGGGTCGGTCACGGTGATGGGACCACCCCGGGCGATCTGCGCGGCGAACGTGGTGAGCACCGAGCCGCGGCTGCCCAGCACGTTGCCGAAGCGCACCGAGAGGAACCTGCCCTCGTTGAGGGCCGCGTAGGCCGCGGTAAGCTGCTCGGCGAGCCGCTTGGTGCGGCCCAGCACGTTGACCGGGTCCGCGGCCTTGTCCGTGGAGACGTTGATGAAGTGGCCGACCCCGATGGCCGTGGCCGCCGCCAGCACGTTGCGCGTCCCGAGGACGTTCGTCTTCCAGGCCTCGTCCGGGTACTGCTCGAGCATGTTCACGTGCTTGAGCGCCGCCGCGTGGAAGACCACGTGCGGCCGCCGCGCGAGGAACAGGTCGTAGACCGTCTCCGAGTCGCGGATGTCGGCCAGCACGACCTCGGGCAGGTCCAGGCGCGCCTCGCCGTGGATGCTCAGCTGCACGGCGTGCAGCGCCGACTCGTCGCGGTCCAGCATGATCAGCTCCGCGGGAGCGAAGCGGGAGATCTGCCGGCACAGCTCCGCCCCGATGGAGCCGCCGGCGCCGGTGACGAGCACGCGCCTGCCCCGGAGGTAGTCGGCGATCTCCTCGACGTCGGTGTCGATCTGTCGCCGGCCGAGCAGGTCGGCGATGTCGATGTCCCGGACGTCGCGGATGCCGACGTCGCCCCGGTCCAGGAGCTGGGCGAGGGGCGGGACGACCTTGACCGTCAGGCCGGCGGCCACCGCGCGGCCGGAGAGGTCGCGGATCGTCGAGCTGTCGGCCAGCGGCAGCGCGATCACCAGCGTCGTCGCGGCCGTGGCGGCGGCCGCCTCGGCGACGTCGTCCCGTCCGCCCAGCAGCTCGACGTCGCGGATGCGGGTGTGCCGCTTCCGCGGGTCGTCGTCGAGCAGACCGACGGGGAGGTAGGTGCTCGCCGGGTTGGTCAGCATGGAGCGCACGAGCTGGTGACCGGCGTCGCCGGCACCGAAGACGAGCGTGCGCTCCCCGGCCGTCGGGCGGGCGGCGCCCTCCCGCTGCCGGCGCACGGCCAGGCGCACCGCCGCCGTGCAGACCAGGGCGACGGCGGCGGCCACCGGAACGACCGAGAGGGGGACCAGCCGCGGCGCCCCACCGGCGACGTCCACGCCCATCTCCACCATGGTCACGAAGGCCACGGCGACCGCTATGGCGGAGAGCTCGTCCGCGCTCCCCACCGGGTAGCGGCCGTGGTGCAGCCGGAGCAGCGACGACAGCAGCACGTAGGTGACCGCACCGGTGGCACCGACGAGGAGGAGTCCTCGGCCGTCGATGTGCTCGACGGCGCCCTCGTACCGGGCGGCGCAGGCGAGCCACAGCGCGCCGATGAGCAGCACCGTGTCCATGCCCAGCAGGCCCCAGCGCCGCATGCGCCAGCGCCAGGCCGCGCGCCTGTTCGTCATCCCGACCCCCGTCCGTGAGCGCGCCGGAGCAGCGCAATTCGTGAAGTACCGTTCCGTATCAGTTCGGGGGCAGGCCTCCCCCCCGTGCGACCGCGCGGGGCGCCGGTCGGCCTGGTCAGCGCCTGGTCGGCACCGGGGGGAGCGGGCCGGTCACCTCGAACCGCCGGCGGGAGCGCCCCCGAAGCGGCCGGGGGATGGCCATGTTGCCGGTGTCGGCGGTCAGCTCCCGGCCGGGGTCGGCCTCGTAGCTGTAGCCGTAGCCGTAGCCGCGCGCCGTGCCGGTCGACTGCGGCACCCGGTTGAGCACCACGCCGAGGAGCTTCGCGTCGATGCGCTGCAGGACGGCCGCGGACTCGGTGAGCTCCTCCCGCCGGGTAACCCCGTGGCGGGTCGAGATGACGCAGCCGTCGGAGAGCACCGACAGCACGGCGGCGTCGGTGACCGGGAGGAGCGGCGGGGCGTCGATGACGACGAAGTCGTGGGTGTCCCGGAGCTCGTCGAGGAGCACGCGCATCTGCGCCGACCCGAGCATCTCGCTCGGGTTCGGCGGCATCGGCCCGGCGCCGAGCACGGTGAGCTTGCCGTCCCCCCAGGGCTGCGCCACCTCGTGCAGGGCCGCGGTGCCCGCCAGCATGTTGGTCAGACCGGCCCCGCTGATGAGACCCATGTACCGCGTGACGCGGGGACGGCGCAGGTCGGCCTCGATGAGCATGACCCGGCTGCCCTGCTGCGCGAGCACGGTGGACAGGTTCACCGCGAGCGTCGACTTGCCCTCACCGGGGATGGAGCTGGAGATGACGATGACGCGCGGCGGGTGGTCGACGTTGAGGAACTGCAGGTTGGTCCGGACGGCCCGGTAGGCCTCGGCGCTGACCGAGTGCTCGTCGAGGTCGGCGACCAGGTGCTCCTCCGCGAGGCGCGGGTCCTCCAGCACCGTGCCGATGACGCCGACACCGGCCAGCTCCCGGACCTCCTCCGCCGACTTGACCGTGTTGTCCAGGCGCGACCGGAGGAGCGCGAGACCCAGCCCGAGCAGGAGGCCGAGGACCCCTCCCAGCGCCAGGTTGCGGACGGCGTCGGGGCTGACGGGCGCCTCGTTCAGGTCGGCGGCCTCGACGATCGTCACCTTGACGGTGGAGGCCGTCCCACCCTCCGGCGTCTCGAGCTCGAGGACCTGCTGGGTGAACTGGCGGCCCAGCGACGTGGCGATGTCCTGCGCCCGCTGCGGGGAGGCGTCCGTGACCGTGACGTCCAGGATGACCGTCTCCGGGACGGCCGTGGCGCTCACCTTGGCCGCGACCTCGGCCGGGGTGAGGTCCAGCCCGAGCTCCTCGACGACCCGGGCGGCGAGCTGCTCGCCGGTCAGGAGCTGGGCGTACGAGGTGACCCGCTGCTGCGAGAAGAGGTTGCCCTGGTAGGCGGTGGAGGTGTCGGTGGACGACGAGGTCGACACGAACAGCTGGGTGGACGAGGCGTACAGCGGCGTGGCCATCCAGGTGAGGGCACCGGCCGCGGCCACGGCGAGGAGCACGGCCGCGACCAGCAGCCACCACCCCGACCGGACCGCCTGCAGCACGTCCTTCAGGTCCACGCGTCTCCCCGCTCGTGAGCCGGACACCGACCGGCGGGTCCGCGTCCCGTCCCCCAGACGAGTGAGGGAGCGGTTCGGACGATACCGGTCAGTCCGGTTTCGTGTAACCCCTCTGTGTTTGCGCTCGCACTCCCTGTGACGGACGAGGTGGGAGGTTCAGCAGACCGGATGCAGAGACGGCGCTCCCGGGCACCTCCCGGACGCGGCGCCCTGCCGGTTGTTCACTGCCCCCGTGCGGATCCTCTTCGTGTGCACGGGCAACATCTGCCGCTCTCCCATGGGCGAGCGGCTGACGCGGGCGTTCCTCGACGACGCACTGGGGGCGTCCGCGGCGGCCGTGGGCACGAGCAGCGCCGGGACGCACGCCGTCGTCGGCAAGGGCATGGAGCCGTCCTCCGCCCTGGTGCTGGCCGGACTCGGCGGGGATCCCTCCGGCTTCACGGCCCAGCAGCTCACCGGCGAGATGATCGAGTCGGCCGACCTGGTCCTGACCATGACCCGGCGGCACCGCCGCGAGGTCCTCAAGCTGGCGCCGCGCGCGATGTTCCGCGCCTACACGCTGCGGGAGGCCGGCGACCTGCTCGAGCGCGTCGACGTCTCGGCCCTGCCGCCGGTGTCCCGCCTCGACGAGCGGGCCCGGGCGCTGGCGGCCGCCCTCGGTGCGCAGCGAGCCACCCGCCGTCGCGCGGACCGGGACGCCGACGACGTCCGCGACCCGATCGGCCAGCGGTCCTCGGTCCACCAGGAGGTCGGCGAACAGGTCTTCGCCTCGCTGATCCCGCTGCTGCAGGCCCTGTGCGACACGCGCGCCGGCGTCCGGGCGGACACCCCGGCGCCCGTGCCCGCGCCCCGGGCCGACGCCCCGCTGCCGACCGCCGGCCCGGCGACGGCGAGGATCGACCTCGCCGTCGGCGCCCCGCCCGCGGCACGCCGCCGCCCGCCGCTGAGCCGCCGGCGCTGACACCGGTAGCCGGCCGCCGGCGTCAGGCGGTCGGGCCGGAGGTCCCGGCGAGTGCCGCCTCCACCGCGGGAGCGATCCGCTCCGCGAGGTAGGCGTGCCCCTGGTCGGTGGGCGAGACGCCGTCCGTCGCGATCAGCCCGGCGACGTCGGCGAACCAACCCTCCGCGACGGGGTCGACGAACTCCGCGCCGGCGGCCTCGGCGGCGGACCGGACGGCGTCGCGCGCGGCCACCACCCCGGCCGGGACGTCCCCGTCGCTCCAGACCGGCCCCACCACGAGCAGCACCGTGTCGGGTGCCTGCTGGCGCACCGCCGCGATGGCAGCCGAGGCGTTGGCCTCCACCGCGGGGGCGGACTCGTCGCCGTCGTTGCGGCTGCCGAAGAGGACGGTCACCGCCGCGTCCCGAACCGGGTTCGCGCGCACCACCGCCGGCAGGTCCTCACCGGTCACCCCCAGTGCGGCGTACCCGGCCCGCGCGACTGCGTGCAGCGACAGCTCGGCCCCGACGGACGCGGCCACCTGGGCCGGCCAGCCCGCCGGCCCGAGGCCGCCCGACGGGTTCCCGGCGGCGTACCCGTCGCCGTAGACGGCGAGGACGGGTGTCGACGCGGGCTCCGGCGAGGTCGCCGCGTCCACCGGAGCAGGGGCACCGGCCGCCGGAGCCGGGGTCGGGGCGGATGCGGCGGCCAGACGCGTGGGCCCGTAGGGGTCCTCGGCCGCGGGGCGCAGCGCCATCCCGGCGAAGACGGCCGCGTTGACCAGCACGAGTGCGAGGAGAGCGACGATCCCCCACCGCGGTGGGCGTTCCAGGTCCAGTCCCCGCATGCGCACGAGGGTAGACAACCCGTGTGCGTTGCGTGATGACGCCAGGACGTATCGCTACTGTTTCGTTGTCGCCTGGCGCCGTCCTCGGCGCCGCGACACGACCACGACCCCGAGGACGGCCACCACGACCACCGACGCGGCTGCGACCTCGGGTGACCGGGCCCGCGCGGCCCACTGCGTCAGTTGGGGCACCGAAGCCCCCACCCCCACCTGCAGCACCGTGCTCGGCAGCAGGCCCAGCGCCGTTGCGGCGACGTAGGGCGCGAGCGGCACCGCGCTCAACCCCGCCGCGTGACTCAGCACGCTGAACGGCACCACCGGCAGCAGCCGGCCGGCCAGGACCGCCGCGAACCCCCGGTCGGCCAGCACCCGGTCGACGGTGGCCAGCCGAGGGCCGACCAGTCGGGTCACGGCCTGGCGACCGAGCGCCCGGGACAGCGCGAAGGCGGCCAGCGCACCGACCATCCCCCCGGCCAGGGCGACCGTGAGGCCGACCCAGAACCCCAGGACGACGCCGAGCAGCACCGACAGCGCCGTCCGCGGCACCGGCCCGACCAGCGCCAGGCCCACCCCCACCGCGAGCAGGACCAGCCCGGGAACGCCGGCGCGGTCGGTCCAGTCCCGCACCGTGGCCACCTCCGGCAGGTCGGAGGTCAGCGCCACGACCGTCCCGACGATCAGGACGGCGGCCAGCGCGCCGGCCCGCACCCACGTCCCCCGCACCCGACCATGGTCGCCCACCGTCACCACGAGGCCGCAGGGCACACCGCCGAGCCCCCCCGGGCTGTGGACGACGGACTCAGCAGGCCCCACCGCGCTGCAGGCTCGCGTCGCGCTCCGGTCGCCGGTGCGTCCGCGTCAGGACGAGCAGCAACGCCAGGGCCACCGCCCACCCGGCGAGGATGAACACGTCCCCCACGTGCAGCCCGTGATCCGGCACGACCGGCACCAGGACGGGGCCCTCGTTCACGTACTCGCCGGTCAGGAGCAGGAAGGCGAAGCCGGACAGCACCGAGCTCACGACCAGGGCACAGGTCCAGCGGATCACCCGCAGGACGGTAGCCGCGTCATCGCCGGACGCCCCACACGACCACCCCCACCAGGTGACCCGCATCGGTGCCAACCTCTTCACGAGGCCTGGCGGTCGTGGGGTGAGTCCTGCTGGCGCCACCGGTCGCGAGACTCCATGCGCTCCGCTGTCCGGATCATCCGGCCGAGGACCACGCCGAGCACCAGGGCGAGGGAGACCCACGCCAGGAGCGCCCATCCCCACCACGGCACATCTCCCCCAGCCGCCGGCCCGGCCCCCGTGGTGATCGACCGGTACCCAGGACGCGGGTTCTAGTCACGCACCGTCCCCGGACGAGGACGTCCGACTTAGAGTCGAGCCGGTGATCGTCGTGACCGCTGCAGGTGGCCCCACCGGCACCGCGGTCGTGGGCGCGCTGCGGGCGCGTGGCGAGCGGGTGCGCGCCGTCGTCGCCACCGCGCGTCCCCGCCCGAAGCTCGACGCGCTGGGCGCGGAGGTCGTCGTCGCCGACCTCACCGGCGACCTCTCCCCCGCGCTGGCCGGTGCCGATGCGCTGTACCTCGTCTGGCCGAACTTCGACCCGCGGGAGGCGACCGGCGCGCCGGCCGTGCTGCGCGCCGCGGCCCGCGCCGGGGTCGGCCGGCTGGTCTACCACTCCGTGCTGCGCCCGCAGGCGCGCTCGATGCCGCACCACGCCGCCAAGGACCGCGTCGAGGAGGCGCTCGACGCCGTCGTTGCCGGCACCGGTGCCCGCTGGCGGGTGCTGCAGCCGTGCGCCTACGCCGACAACCTCGACGCCGCCGTCCCCGCCGCCGCGGACACCGGACAGCTGCCCAGCCCGTGGGGCCTGCAGGCGGCGCAGTCCTTCGTCGACCTGCGCGACGTCGCCGAGGCCGCCGCCGTGCTGCTCACCGAGGACGGCCTCGACAGCGGCACGTTCGAGGCGGCCGGCCCGCGGGAACTCACCGCCCCCGACGTCGCCGCGCTGCTCACCACCCACCTCGGGCGCGACGTGACCGCCGTCGACGCCGGCCTCCCGGACGACGACGGCAGCTACGCCCGGCGCTGCCTGCGGGCGATGTTCGCCGAGTACCGCGCCCACGGGTTCACCGGCAGCCCGCGAGTGCTCACCGCACTGCTCGGCCGCCCGCTGCGCACCGTCGCCGAGCACCTCGCGGCAGGCTGACCCCACGCCGCTCAGGCGGCGCCCTCCTCCTCCGTGTCGTCCCGCTGGGGCGGCGCCTGGCCGACCGGGACCTCGGTGGTGTGGGCGTCCTCGACGGCACTCGGCCGCCACCGGTCCGTCGGCTCGCCGGGAGCGTCGGCCGGGCTGGCCGCGAAGGGCGGCCGGTGGCGCAGCTCCGTCAGGATCACGCGGAGGATGCGCAGCCCGTCCCGGACGGCGTTGAGCTTGCTCTCGCCGTGCATGCGGGGCTGCTCCACGCTGGGGACCTCGACGATCCGCAGCCCCGCCTTGGCGGCGCGCACGTTGAGGATCGTCTCGATCTCGAAGCCGTCACCCCACCGCATGTCCAGCGCCTCCTCACCACAATCGAGGCCCAGCACCGGCAGCACGTCGCGCCAGAAGGCGTTGTAGCCGTAGCAGAGGTCGCTGTAGCGGGTGCGGTAGAGGACGTTGACTACCGTGTTGAGGAAGACGTTGCCGAGTTTGCGGACCGGCGTGATGTCGTGGCTGGTCCCACCTTGGGCGAAGCGGCTCCCCTTGGCGTAGTCCGCTCCGTCGAGCAGGACCTGCACGTAGGAGGGGATCTCCCGCGGGTCGGTGGAGCCGTCGGCGTCGATCATGACGACGACGTCGCCGCGCGCGTTGTTGAAGCCGCACGCCAGCGCGTTGCCCTTGCCCTTGCGCGTCTGAGTGATGACGCGCGCATCGGGGCGCAGTTCACGCGCCGTCTCGACCGTCCCGTCCGTGGACCACCCGTCGACGATCATCAGCTCCCAGATGTCGTCGGGAAGAGCGGCGAACACCTCCGGGAGGTTCGCCGCTTCGTTGTACGTCGGTACCACCACCGTTACTCTCGGTGACTGAGGTCGCGACCCCCGCGGTGGGGTCCCATACCGCACACGTCGACTGAACACAGAGCACCGCCCCCGTCCGGCTGATCAACTGCGTGGTCGGCCCGTACCCACTGTCGGGTGGTGAAACGCACGAACCCGGTGCGTGCCCCGTCTAGGCGACTACACAGCGTCACTGTTTCTCGCGTGAGGTAAGCCACTCTTCAAGGCTCAATATGTTGCGCTCAACCTATGGACACGGACGAGTCCGTCCCCCATCCTGATGACCACACCGCGGGACGACGACGCGCGGTGACGGGGGGCCGGTGACACAGGCCCGAACAAGCCCCGGACGGCAAGGGAGCCGTCGCGTGGCGGCCTCGTCGATCACCGTCAATCTCGGGAGCGTTGACCCACCGGGCGCACTGGTCGCCTGAAGCCCGGTGGCGAGCAGTGGCGAAACCGACCCGGCACACCGCAGAGGACTGCCCCATGTCGCGTGCACACAGCAAGGCCCTGCTCCGCAGCGCTGCTCCCCGCGTGAGCGTCGTCATCCCCACCTACAACGAGGCGAAGAACCTCCCGCACGTCTTCGGTCTGCTGCCCGAGGACCTGCACGAGGTCATCGTGGTCGACGGCCGCAGCTCCGACGGCACCATTGAGGTCGCCCGGTCGCTGCGTCCCGACGTCCGCATCGTGCGGCAGAACCGTAAGGGCAAGGGCAACGCCATGGCCTGCGGTTTCGCCGCCGTGACCGGTGACGTCGTCGTCATGCTGGACGCCGACGGCTCCGCGGACCCGGGGGAGATCCCGGCCTACGTCGCCGCGCTGGTCGACGGCGCCGACTTCGCCAAGGGCACCCGGTTCGCCGCCGGTGGTGGCAGCAGCGACATTACCCGCACGCGGGCCTGGGGCAACGGCTGGCTCAACCGGATCGCCAACACGCTCTTCGGCACGCGCTACAGCGACCTCTGCTACGGCTACAACGCCTTCTGGGCGCACTGCCTGCCGGCACTCGAACTCGACGCCAGCGGCCCCGGCGCGGACACCAAGCTGTGGGGCGACGGCTTCGAGATCGAGACCCTGATCAACACGCGGATCGCCAAGGCCGGGCTGCGCATCACCGAGGTGCCGAGCTTCGAGCACGAGCGCATCCACGGCGAGAGCAACCTCAACACCTGGCGTGACGGGCTCCGCGTGCTGCGGGCGCTCGCGGTCGAGCGGGTCAACGGCAAGGGCCGTCGGGTGGCCATGCCCCGCGTCGCGCCGGCCGCGGCTCCGATCGACGTCGTCACGATCGTCCCGGCGCCCCGGGCGTCGCAGGAGCCGGTCCTCGCCCGCACCGCCTGACCCCAGGCGGCCTACGGTCGAAGGGTGGGCGGCGCGCAGCGGGACCGGTGGTCCCGGTGGGCGCCGGCCACCCTCCTGCTCGGGGTGCTGCTCCTCGACGCGGTGCAGTTCGCCCGGCCGTGGCCGGTCCCCGTGGTCGGGCTGCTCGACGAGCCCGCGCACCTCGCCACCGCCTGGCTCGGACTGGCCGCACTCGCCCCCCGGCACACGCCGCGCGCCGCGTGGTGGGCGGCGCTGGTCGCGGCGGTGGCCATCGACCTCGACCACGTCCCGCTCTACCTGACCGACGGCGCCTTCGCGGTGGACGGGGGTCGGCCGCCGACGCACTCCCTGCTCGTCGTGGCCGTCAGCACCGTCCTCGCCGGGGCGCTGCGAGCGTGGTGGCTGCTCGGCGTGGCGGCCGGCCTGGTGCTGCACCTGCTGCGCGACGTGGCCACCGGTCCTGGTGCAGCGCTGCTGTGGCCGGCGAGCGAGGCGGCGGTGCGGCTCCCCTACCCGGCCTACGCCACCGCCCTCCTCGGGCTGGGCCTGCTCGCGACTGCGCGCAGGCGCCCAGCACCGATCCCCGCGGTGCCCCCGGCCTGAGCCCGGACCTGCGGCATCGCCCGGCGTGGGCCACGCTGGACCGGCTCGAGCCCCTCCCGTCCGCGCGTACACCTCCGGAGACCCGTGCGATGAGTCCAGCCACCCCCGACGTGGACCAGGCAAGCCTGCCGGCGCGCACCTTCACCGCGCTCGTGTGCGCCTACACGCTCGACCGGTGGGCCGAGATCGATGCCGCGGTGGCGAGCCTGCGCGACCAGACCCGGCCGCCGGACGAGATCGTGCTGGTCGTCGACCACAACCCCGAGCTGCTCGAGAAGGCGACGGCCGCCTTCCTGGACGTGCGGGTGGTCCCCAACGAGGGCAGGCAGGGCCTGTCGGACGCCCGGAACACCGGCGTGCGCGTGGCGACCGGTGACATCGTCGGTTTCCTGGACGACGACGCCGCCGCCGACCCACGGTGGGTGGAGGCCATGCTGCGCGCCTACGAGGCGGGGAACGTGCTCGGCGTCGGGGGCTGGGTCCGTCCGGCCTGGCGTGCCCCGCGGCCGAACTGGTTCCCGGAGGAGTTCCTCTGGGTGGTCGGGTGCAGCTACCGGGGCCTTCCCCGGACCACGGCGCCCGTGCGCAACCCCATCGGGGCGAACATGAGCTTCCGGCGCGAGGTGCTGGCCGGGATCGGCGGGTTCGAGACCGACATCGGCCGGCTGGGCGCCGACGCCGCGGGCTGCGAGGAGACCGAGCTCTCCATCCGGGCCACGGAGCGTCACCCGGGTGGGCACATCCTGCTCGAGCCCGGGGCCGTGGTCGACCACGTCGTCACGCCGGACCGGGTGACCCGGCGCTACTTCCGCCGCCGCTGCGCCGCCGAGGGGCGGTCGAAGGCGCTGGTGAGCACGCTGGCCGGCGCCGACGCCGCTCTCGCCAGCGAGCGCACCTACGTGCGACGCACGCTGCCCGCCGGGGTCGGCCGTGGTCTGCGGGACGCAGTGACCGGGGACCCGTCCGGCCTCGCTCGCGCGTGGTCGATCGTCGAGGGGACCGCACTGACGGCGGTGAGCTACCTGCTCGCCCGCCGGCGGCTGTCCCGGCGCGGCCCGGTCACCTGAGTTCGTCGCCGGACGGCCGGGGGTGCGGGACCTGCCTGTGCAGGACCGCCCGCCGGTAGCGCCGGCAGGCGCAGGCGGGCGCTGCACAGTCGGTACCGCGGCGGTAGTGCTGGTGCAGCTCCCTCCGGTGTCCGCAGGTGCAGACGTCGAGCAGC
Source organism: Geodermatophilus sp. SYSU D00814 (assembly GCF_054050055.1). Lineage (NCBI taxonomy): Bacteria > Bacillati > Actinomycetota > Actinomycetes > Geodermatophilales > Geodermatophilaceae > Geodermatophilus > Geodermatophilus sp. SYSU D00814. The sequence continues at coordinate 62,455 of NZ_JBJGYP010000018.1, read as the reverse complement.
CTGCGCACCACCCCGAGGTCCATGGCCGTCCCCACCGCTCGCTGCCTGCCGGACGTCGCCGGCGCCTCCACGTCACCCCGTGTGATCAAAGGTAGCCGAGAAGTTAGGGCGCCGACGAGTCACGCGCGGTGACGGCCGCCGCGACGACGCCCGTGACGGCCTCTGCGGGCCGGCTCCGATGCCGCGGTCCCGGAGCGGGCGCGCCGCAGCGTGGCAACCAGCCAAGGAAGACAGGCGGCCGCGAGCAGGGTGCGGGCCGTGATCCAGACGACGTCCTGAGGGACCAAGGTGGACAGCCAGGCCACCGTGACGACGACGAGTAGCAGGCGGACCCGGCGGGATTCAGGGCGGGGCCAGGTGAGTCCACTCGGCAGCATGAACCACTGGACGAGCGCCTGCAGGGAGAAGGCGATCAGTGTCGCCACCGCTGCCCCGGTCAGTCCCAGAGGCGGGACGAGAACGAGGTTCAGGACGACGTTGACCACTGCGGCGACACCGGCGGCGAGGGCGACGGGTCGTGTGCGGCGGGCAGTGATGAGAGCCCGGCTGCTCGCCATGGCAGCGATGACGGGGATCCCCGACAGCAGCACCAGCAGCACCACACCGAGGAGCGAGGCTGGTTGGAAGCTGGGAGGGGCCAGGAGCCGGAGCAGGAGGGGCGCGGCCAGCATGACGCCCAGGACCATCGGCGCGAAGGCCCCGTACAGCTCGTCACGGGACCGGCCGATGACGGCCCAGCGCTCGCGGTCGTCCCTGATCGACGCGATCCGCGCAGCCCACGCCTGCCCGGTGATCAGCAGGACCGTCACGGCGATGAACCCCACGGTGTAGGCGATCTGGTACCGGCCGGCTTCCGCGGGCCCGAGCACGCGTTGCACCACCAGGCGGTCACCTGCGTTGAGGACGAACGAGGAGATCCCGCTCAGCATGAGCGGGAACCCCAGCGCCAGGGCACGGCGGAAGACCTGGAGGTCGAACAGTCCCCGCCAGCTCGGCCAGACCAGGACGAGGCCGACGACCATGGCAGCCGCCTGCCCCAGGACGCCGCCCCAGGCGTAGGTCTGGACGTCGTTGCTCAACGTGAAGAGCAGGAGGAGCCCGACGAGCTGACTCCCCACGGTCGACAACGAGGAGACGACAGCAAACGCCCTGAGGCGGTCTCCCCCCATGAGGAGCGCGACCACCAGCTGGACGGTCACGGCCGGCGCCGTCCACAGGACCGTGGCGGCGACGAGCCCGTCGGCGCCCTGGAAGCCCAGAGCGCTGCTCCAGAACGGGCTGGTGACGCCCACGAGCGCCGTCACGAGGACCGCGAGCACGATGCCGCACGCCAGCAGCCCACGCGCAGCCCTGTCGTTCTCGTCCTCTGCCCGTTGCAGGACCACGGCCTGGTCGAGCCCGACCATCGCGAGGACCGTCAGCAGCTGGTGCAGAGCGATCGCCGAGGCCATGAGCCCGAAGCTCGCGGGGCCGAGCTGGTAGGCCAGGATCGGCGAGACGACCGTGGCGCTGACGAAGGGCAGCGCCGCGATGACGACGTACAGGAGGCCACGACCGAACAGGCCGGCCATGGGATCGTCCGCGTCATCCCCTGCGCCCACGGCCGGCACCTCGCCGGTGGGCACCGGCGCGCCGGCCGCGGTCACCCGCTCGAGACCGAGTGCCTCCTCGGCGAGCGGAGACACGGGAACCCTCGGGTGGTGACCGTTGGAACGGGAGGTGCTCCCGGGAGGAGCCTCACCCACCTCCCCCATCGGGACCTCGTACATGGAGCCCCCGCCCGTCACTGGGGGGACGAGGTCATCGGCCATCCCGCCGGGACCAACCCGGAGGAGCGGAACTCCCTGTCGATTACCTCCAGGACCGGAGTGCTGCGGTCCGTCGAGAACTTGCGGGCGAAGAGCTTGACGACGCCGTCGGACGGACGGCTGAGCTCCTGGCGGAGTTCGTCGAGGTCGTCCATGGTCAGCCATGGCGGGCTCTGCGGTCGTCTACCGACCCAGCGAATGACCCAGGCACTGCCTCGCACGCGCTCCTCGGTCCAGCGCGGGACGAAGGCCGGCGTGTGCAGGAGAGAGGGGATGAACGTCTCGTCGGGCGTCCACGTGTGACGCCACCGTCGCACGAGGTCGGGACGCTCCTCGACGGCTCGCAGCAGCGCTGCGACGTGTGACCGGGCCAGCAGCTTGAGCGAGGATCCGCCCGCCGGCACGACCCCCTGCGGCATGCGGCGCGGCACGGGGACCCACACCATGTGCCGATTCCAGGCAGTGAACCGGAACCGCAGCCTCCAACGGCCGCCGTCACGTCCCCACTCGGGTACGGGCATCGGCCGCGCGTACGTCAGTGAGCGCCCCTCCATGGACCTAAGGACGTCGGCGATGACCCCGCTGGACACCAGGGGGTAGTCCGCCCCCGAGAGCAGCGCCACGTGGCCTGCGTCCGTGGCGTGCAGGGCGAGCCGGTAACCCTCGAGTTCGGCCTCCACCGCCCCCCAGAGCCCCCAGGGTGTCTCGTGGCGCGGCATGACCGTGACCCGGCCTGGCAGATCGGCGGTCATCTCCCGGAAGACCGTCGAGGGTGTGCGGGCATCACAGTGGAGCAGGACGGGGAACGGGTCGAGCGCGGCCACGAGTCGCTGGACGTGAGCGGGGTCGCGGTACGCCAGGACGACACAGGTCAACGCATCTCTGTCCATGCCGCTCGGAGCGACCAGGGAGCCGTGCCCCGTCCTCCGGTGCCCTCCTCTCGAGCGAGTCGTCTCCGTGAGCTCCGAGACCCGTCCTCCACCGACCGCAGTCCCCGCAATCCCCGCAATCCCCGCAGTCTGCTGTGTCGTCACGACCACCTCAAACGGGAGGTCACCCGTAGGCGTCGGGCGAGCGTTCGGTCGGACCCTCGCCCGGGTGAGGTCCGGCCGAACGCGAGCCGATCGCCTGACGCCGTGGTGGAATGCCTGGTCATGCGGTTGTCCTCGCAGTGGCGTCCCCGCAGGACCGGTACGTCCCGCCACGGACGAGTCGACGGAACCGCGACCGGGCTCGACGTGGCGCTGCTTGTCGACACCCCCCGCAACCGTGTCGGGACGGCCGGACGCCACCATCCTCCGGTCCCTCAGCAGGAGCGCGTCATCGACCGGCGTCTGGCCGGTTGGGCCGCGGCGACCTCACTGGCGGCCCTCGTCGTCCTGATCGGCCTGCCTCCGCTCGGCAGCAACACGGCCGCAGCCGTCAGGGCAACGGTCCTGACGGCCTTCTGGCTGATGGCGCCGGGAGCGGTTGTCCTCCGACGGGTCCGCGCCGTGCCACTCACCAAGGTCGCCTTGGTCCCCGTCCTCGGGCTCTGCGCCCTCATCGCCGTGGGCTCGCTCGGGGCCTGGACCGGCCTCTGGTTCCCCCGGACCGCCACCGCCGTCGTCGCTGTCGTCACCGGCCTGGCCGGCTTCCTCGCCCTACGGTCCGACAGCCCCACCCGCTCGTCGGCACGCAGGCCACGACCACGCAGCGACCGGGGCGCCGTGGTGGTCGTCCTGGCGCTCTGCGGATCCCTAGGTGCCTGGATCATCGCCCTCGTCCGCGTCGACGACGCCGAGCCGTCCGTGCTCGGCCTCCTCGTCGCGGGACCCCGAACTCTGGCCGTGGCCCTCGTGCTGGCAGGGGTGGCCCTCGTCCTCGCCCTGCGCCTACGTCGCTCCGGCCTGGTCGTGGCGACGGTCGGGGTCCTGATTCTGGTCTTCCGGTCGACAGCATCCGTCGTGAACACCGTGCCGATCGCCGCCTGGAGCTACAAGCACATCGGCGTGGTCAGCGCGCTGCAGGAGTACCAGCAGGTCCTGGAAGGCAGCGACATCTACATGAACTGGCCTGGCATGTTCGCCGCCACGGCCTACCTGGGCGAGGCCAGCGGGGTCTCCACCATCGCGATCGCGCGCTGGACCACACCACTCGTCCACGTTCTCCTGGCACTCTCCACCGCCGCGCTCGCCCGCGCCTTTGGCGCGCGGACGGTCGGCTGCGCAGCGGCAGGGGCCCTGGTGGTCGTCTTCAACTGGGTCGGTCAGGACTACTTCTCACCGCAGGCCGTCGCGATCGTCCTCTCCGGTGGCCTGCTCGTCGCCCTGGCACAGGCCCGACGCGACCGCACGATGAGTCTGATGGCCCTGGTGATCTACGCCGGCGTCGTGGTGACGCACCAACTCACCCCGGTCTGGTTGCTCGCTCTCGCCATCGCCCTGGCGGTCTTCCGCCGCATCCCGTGGTGGGTGCCGGCGGGCATGGCGGCACTGGTGCTGACGTACGTCCTCTCGCACTACGCCGCCATCGCACAGTACGGGCTCTTCAGCGGGTTCGACCCGGTCGGGAACGCCAGCATCAATGTCGCTCCCGTCGAGGCCCTCGGACGAGACGTCGGTGGCCTGTTCTCGAAGGTCAGCGCCGTGCTCCTGTGGTCATCGACGTTCGTCGTCCTCCTGGCGAGAGCCCGGCGACTCGGGTGGCGGAGGACCCTGCGGACGCGAACCGTCGCCGTGCCCGCGATCATGGCGTTCTCACCCTTCCTGTTGCTCGGAGGTCAGAGCTACGGTGGCGAGGCCATTCTCCGGGTGACGCTCTACTCCACCCTCGCGAGTGCGGCGGTCCTGGGTCCGTCCCTGGCCCGCGCGGTGACGACACGGGCCGGTGGACTGGTGGGCGGCACGCTGTGGCTCGCCGTCACCGTGGCCGTCACGGGCCAGTCCACCTACGGGCAGTGGTGGGTCAATCTCATCAAGCCCGAGGACGTCGCCACCTCACGATGGTTGGCGGAGGAGCAGCCGGACTCCGTGGTCATCCCGGTCAACCTCGACTGGCCAGGTCGGTCCTGGGTCGACTACGCCCGCTACACCGGTGAGGACGAGGAGAACGAGACGTCGCTGGAAAGGATCCTCCAGGACGAACTGCCGTCGGACCCGTTCCTCACCGAGCGGCCCACTCCGGTGACCGAGGACGACGTCGCCGCGGTGGCCGGGAGCCGACGTCCCGACGAGGTCTATGTCGTCTTCACCGCGGCCATGCGCGCCTACGACGCCTACTACCGGACCTTTGCCGACGGGGCCTACGAGCGTCTCCTCACCGACATGGCAGCAAGTTCCGACTGGCGCCTGGTCCGTCAGACCGGTGATGTGTGGGTCTTCCAGTACCGAGCACCGTCCGGGGAGTCCTGAACAGGTGCTGACGCGAGGCTGCTCTCGAGAGGAGGACGTCGGTGCACTCCGCTGACGAGGAGGTGACCGACGAGGCCGTCGGCGCCGGCACGTGGTGCTGTGAGTTCGAGCTCTCCAACGGTGGCGGGCTGCGGTCGGTCCTCGAGCCAGCGGGGCAGCAGGTGACCCGGGTCCTCGTCCGGCTCCACGGCGTGCCCCTCGGGTACGTGACCCTGCCACTGGCCTCGGGGGTCCTCGACGACGCCTCCCTCGTCGAGACGGCCAGGAGGCGATACGGCGACCGGATCGACCAGCACCTCGCGGAAGAGGGGATGCCCTCCGGGCCCGACGGGCAGCGGCCCGATCCGGCATCCGAGGCGTGTCCCGACCGCGTGGTGGCCGACGAGCTCGTCTCCGTGGTCGTGTGCACGCGCAACCGCAGCAGCATCCTCGCCGCATGCCTCGAGCGATTGGCAGCGCTCACCTATCCGCGTCTCGAGATCCTCGTCGTCGACAACGCGCCGTCGGACGAGAGCACGAGGGACCTCGTGGAGGCGCTCGCTGCGGAGGACGACCGCTTCCGTTACGTTCGAGAACCCGCGCCGGGCCTCTCCCGGGCTCGCAACGCCGGCCTCGCTGCAGCACGCGGTGCACGCATCGCCTACACCGACGACGACGTCGCAGTCGACGCCGACTGGGTGCAGGGACTGGTCAAGGGCTTCCAGCGACGGCCCGACGTCGGCTGCGTGACCGGTCTCGTCTGCACCGCGAGCATCACCGGACCGGCCGAGGAGTACTTCGACGCCCGGGCAGCGACGTGGTCCACCCGCTGCGACAGCGAGGTGTTCGACCTCCGATCGCGCCCTGGCGACGCGCTGTACCCCTACGCGGCCGGCATGTTCGGCACGGGCGCCAACTTCGCCTTCGATCGGGAGTTCCTCATCGCACTCGGCGGCTTCGACCCAGCTCTGGGTGCCGGGAGCCCGACCCGTGGCGGTGAGGACCTCGACGCGTTCGTCCGGGTGCTCCGGGCCGGACGGGCCATCGCCTACGAGCCCGCCGCCATCGTCTGGCACCACCACCGGTCCGACCCCCGAGCGCTGCTCGACCAGCTGTACGGCTACGGCACGGGGCTGTCGGCCTTCGCCACCAAGTGCATCGTCGATCCAGAGACGCGGTGGGACGTCCTCCAGCGCATCCCCCACAGCTTGGTGCACATGGTGGCGATCAAGTCAAGGACCGACGAGCGCCTGGGCGCCCGGAGCAGTCGGCCGAACGGGGTCCTCCGCCGGGAGCTGACCGGCCTGGCCTCCGGTCCGGCGTTGTACCTGCGCGCCCGCCGGAGACGGTCCCAGGAGACGACTGGACCCGTCCTCGGGTAAACAGCAGGGAGTCGGGCCTCAGGCCCCGGCTGCAACCGACCTGCGGAGCACGGCGACCTTGCGCTGCACGGCTACGCGTTGCAGCGGGGGAAGCACGGCAGCCCGGCACTCGACCGCGTCGGCGAGGACGCGGAGTCGGTCGAGCGCACCGGCCCCCCGCTCCGCCGCAGCAGGGAGGTCGGCGAACCAGGTCGGTTCGAGCCCGAGGACCGATCGAGCCAAGGCCGAGTAGGAGTCCCGCAGCACGGGGTCCGACCACGCCCGGACAGTCCAGGCGGATGAGGCCGTGACCTGCCCGGCGTGGAAGCGGTACAGCAGGGTCGGGAGTCCGACCCGCACACACCGGGCACCCTGACTGCACAGTCGGAGCCACAGCTCGTAGTCCTCGGCCGCGACCGCTCGGTAGCCGCCGGCTGCGGTGAGCACCGAGGTGCGCGCCACCATCGTCGAGTGCGCCACGGGGTTGGACAGCAGCATGTGCAGTGGCATCGCTGCTGCGGAGATCGGCAGCGGGGGTGCGGGCCGCACTCCGCCGGGCACGTCTCCGATGCCGACGACGGTGGACCAGACCACGTCCGCACCGCGGCGCAGCGTGGCGAGCTGAGCTCGGAAGCGCCAGGGCAGGCAGACGTCGTCGGCGTCCATCCGTGCGACCAGGGGGGTCGCCACCCGCTCCAGCAATAGGTTCAGGCCGCGAGCGACCCCGCGAGCCGGGTTGCTACGCACGACCTGGAGGCGCGGGTCCCCGATCCCGGCGAGGACGGCCGGCGTGGCGTCCGTGCTGCCGTCGTCGTGGACGAGCACCACGCCTTCCGCCGGGAGTGCACGCAGGGTCGAGGTCACCGCCCGGGCGATGGTGTCAGCGCCGTTTCGGACCGGCAGCAGGACACTGACGGCCGGTCGACCACCGCGTGCCCGGGTGACCCCGCCTCCGACGTCCGCTCCGTTCACCGGTGAACTCATGACACCGCGGCGTCGACGCGGACGAGTCGTCCCGGGTTCCCGACCACCACGCCGCGGGGCGGGACGTCCTCCAGCACGACCGTGAGGGCTCCGATGCGGGCCCCATCCCCGACGTGGACGTCCCCCACGACGACACAGCCGGCTCCGAACTCGACACCGTCACCGGCACTGGCGACGCCCTTCTCGCTACCGTCCCGGCGCACCGCGTTCCCGATGGTCACGCTCTGCCTCAGGAGGCAGTCGGCCCCGAGCCGGACGCCGGGGTTCAGCACGATGCTGTGCGGGTGGAAGATGCGCAGCCGTGGGCCGACCTCGGCTTGGTAGGGCAGCTCCACCCCGAAGAAGAGCGAGGTGAGGAGCCGGTAAGCCAGGCTCAGCGCCAGCCCCGGTCGGCCCCAGTGCCGGTACGACCACTGAGCGAAGCGAAAGCACACGAGGATGATCTGGGAGTCGGGGTACCTGTGGTTGACCCGCCAGTCCTGGAAGACCCACCGCCAGAAGGTCATCGTCCCGACGCCGTTCCGTTCGACCTGCACGTCATCCGTCCGATTCACGGGATCAGCGGCGTGTCCCGCAACTCGAGACGGTGGTCCGGCGCTCACGAGCGCCCCCCGGGTCCCCGTCCGAAGGCGGCGAGGCCGGTGCGCACCGCCCAGCGCGCCTCCCGCTCGATCCACTGCCACGACCGACCCCGAGGTCCGCGTACCCACCTGACGAGCTCCTCGGCGGTCGTCTCCCGGGTCACCTCCAACCTGGGCACGGCGAGCCGCCGCCTACTGCGCCTCACGTAGGCGCCGTCGAGCCCGAGCCCCATCACGTAGCCGGCACGGCGGGCCGCCGCCCGCACGCGGACGTCGTGCTCGCCATAGGGGTAGGCCACCACCGGGACCACGGAGAGGCCGGTCGCCCGGAGGTCCTCGAGCGCTCCGGCGAGTTCGTCCGCGAGGCTGGCGCGGCCCACGCGGACGAGGTGCGGGTGGGTGCGGGTGTGCACCCCGACATCCCAGCCCGTTCGAGCCATCGACCGGAGTTGGTCGGTGGAGAGCAGGGGAAGCGCGGAGGCGCCTCGAGCCACGTCCCACTCGTTCGTCCCGCCGACGTAGCCGGTCACCGGGAGGACCAAGGCCGGGATGCCGGCGTCTCGGAGAACCGGGACGACGGTGTCCCAGAGGCCGGCGTAGGCGTCGTCGAAGGTGAGCAGGACGGAGCGGGGCAACACAGGCCGGCCGTCGAGGTGAGCAAGCAGGTCATCGACGCCGATCCAGTGGACGCCGGCGGCGTCCAGGGCGCGCACGTGTTGCTCGAACCGCTCGGGCGTCACGCACCAGCGCCCGATGACCTCGTCGTGGAGATCGGTGACCGCGTGGTAGGTCAGCACCGTCGGGCCCACGGGGTCCAGGAGGCCACCGGCCTCCTCGGCACCTCGCCAGTAGTGAGCGTCCCGGAGCCTCGTGAAGGCCCACTGTGTCGGCCAGTCGACGGCACCGGCCTCGACCCGTCTCAGGAGCCGCCGAGCCACAGCGTGCTCCGCGGGCCCGGACTGCCGGCGGGCGAGCGCTCGCAGCGCCCGTCCGCTGAGGCTGTGACCTCGATGAGCTGCGACGATGTGCGCAAGGACATCTGGGTGCTTGCGGACCAACGCCGCATCGGCCCGGCCGCCCTGCCGCCACTGCCTGAGGTACTGGGCCGGGGAGACGGTGTAGCGCTGATGGGACACGGCATCGGGTGCGTATCGAACGTCTGCTCCCGACTCGAGGAGTCGATACAGGAAGTCAGTGTCCTCCGCACCGAAGGTGCCGCCCTCGTTGAAGGACTCGTCGAAGCCACCGGACGCGTCGAAGACGTCCTTGCGGACCGCCAGTTGCCCGGTGAGCATGTCCGACAGCCCCAACCGACCACCGGAGCGCACCAGTCGTGCATGTCTCTTCTCGACCCAGCGCTCGAGTCCTCGCACGAGGAGGGTCCGACAAACGTCACCGTGGACGGGGATGTGTCCCACGACGGCGTCGGCGCCGGCGCCGAGTGCCGCATCGAGCGCGATGAGCAGGTCCTCGGCGGCGGACATGTCATCGTCGAGGAACAGCAGCCAGCGACCCCGCGCCACGGTTGCGCCGCGGTTTCGCGCCGCACCGGCCCCCCGATTCTCTTGCCGGACGACCGTCGTCGGGAGACTCATCGACAGGCTCCGGGCGGCCTGATGACTGCCGTCGCTCGAGCCGTCGTCGACGACGACCAACTCGCAGGGCCACGGCCGCCGCGTGGCCGACAGCGCCTTCATGCTCTCCAGCAGCACGTCACGACGGTCATGCGTCGGGATGACGATGGTGAAGCGGAGGTCGTTCATGGATCCACGCAACGAGGCGCGTCAGGAGCCGACAGTGCGAGACGGATCAGGGCCGGTGCGGGTGGCACTCCGTCATCTTGGGTCAGTGTCGACAAGCATGCAGCACTGACCAGGGAGTTCACCCCAGGGGATGGCCGCATCCCCTCTGTCGAGTCAGCGGGAGCCATCCGCGGAACGGCGCCAGGCGCGCACCCAGTCCACCAGCATCGTGCGTTCCTGGGTCACGGTCCCGCCGGTGCTGAGACCGATGACGAGGTAGCGCTCGGCATCCGGAACCGGCCCGGAGTAGGTGTACACGGGCCTGCCGTCGTAGTAGAAGGTGACGCCGTGGGGCCGGATGTCCGCGCCATAGACGTGCATCCCGCTCGTGGCGCCCGGGACGGTTCGTGTGCGATCGATGCCGTTGAGGTTGGTGACGTCCGTCCCGACGGGTCCGTAGTGGATGTTGAAGGAGCATCCACTGTCAGTGCCGTCACCTTCTACGACGTCGATCTCCATGTTGGCGGGCCAGTCGTATCCGTTGAGCCAGAAGCCGGGCCAAAGCGCCTCAGCCGCACTGCCGGCGGGTTGCTGCAGCCGCGCCTCAACGAAGCCGTAGCCGATGCTGAAGCCGACGTGGGCCTGCCCCGGGTCGGTGTTGATGACGGCACCCAGCTGCGGTTCAGTCCGACCGCTGTCGGTCCGGCCCTCGGTGTTGGGACGGACGGAGAATCGTGCGACGCCGTCATGGACCGCTAGGAGGCTCCGGTCGTACAGCGCGGTCTCGCTGCTGTTCACCGGGTGCGTGAGGTACCCGTCGCCGTACCAGCCGAAGTGCCAGCGCTTCTCAGCGAGCACCCCGGCCGCATCCCCTGACTGAAACTCTTCGTCAAAGGTGAGCGCCCATCGCGCACCTGGCAGGGGCCGCGCCAGGAAGGGGCCGATCCCCGTTCCCGAGGAGGAGGGCGCTGCAGCGGAGGACGTCACCGTAAGACACTGACCCAACAGGAGGGACGCGAGGCCGAGCACGAACAAGCCCCGAACGGGTCGACGAGGACCACCCGAGGACCTTCTCACCGCGTTCACCCGTTCACCAACCAGCGATGGCACGTCCTGGCTGTCGGCGGCTCGCAGGGAGTGCCTGAGCGTCTCGCGAGGCATTACGCCCGAACGGGGGACGCTGCTCTCTCACAGCGGGCACACGACCTGCGGTCCTGTGGATGCGGACGGGTAGCGACGCTCAGCCGACCCGTCGTCACCGGTCGGGCACCCGTTGCGGCCTGGTGGCGACGTGCATAGCGTCGCTGCTCACGCGTACACGGGGAACGGGGGCCGACGTGAGCGGCAGCGTGCAGTTCGAGGACAACCGCGTGGCCGAACCGCCGGCCGACGACGTCGGCGAGGAGCTGCGGCTGCTCGCCGCGGCCACCGGCGGGACGGTGATCCTGTTCGCGTGGTCCGGCGACACGCTGCAGTGCCGGCTGCGACACGATCCGCCCCCGCAGCCGCTCGTCGTCCCGCAGTTCGACTGCACGCTCCTCCTGCCGGGGACCGAGGCGCCGCTGCACGTCCTCCTCGCCTGGCTGGAGCCCGGCGTGCTCGAACGCCGGCTGACCGGTCTGCAGCGAGCCCCGCACGCGGTGCGCAACCGGGCCCTGCTCGCCCTCCGGCTGGCACGGGTCCGCGAGGCCGGTCGCGACGTCGTCGCCGGCGGCGTCCGGGGCGAGGTCACCTCGATCGCCGTGCCCGTCCGCGACCGGCACGGCGAGGTCACCGCCGCCCTGTCGCTGATCGCCCCATCGGTCTACCTCGAGGACCTCGACCTCGCCTCGATCGCCACCGACCTGGGCCGCATCGCGGCCCACGTCCCGGCCGACGCGGACGCCCTGCCCTCCCCCGTGTGAGGCCCAGAGGTGCCGACAGCGCTACACGGGCACCTCGTCAGCGGGAGACGGTGGAGGCGTGCCCGTTCTGAGCCGCCCGGGCCGCCATCCGCTCGCGCTGCGGGACGACGGTGTACTTCGGGTCCCTCGCGCTGGCCAGGCCGGCCTCGAAGACGCCGAAGCGGGTGAGCAGCGAGCCGGCGGCCAGCAGCAGCCCCGACACCACCGCGCCGGGCCGCGAGCGCCCGGCGAGCACGGTGAGCCCCGCCCCCGCCGCCGTGCACGCCTTCGCCGCCCGCAGCAGCGTCCCGGCCCGCCCGACGTGGTACGGCTTGCTCTCGATCCCGTGGTCGCTCTCCACCCGGTGCATCACGGCGAGCTCGATCGCCGCGCCGGCCACCGCGGTCCGCCGGGACGGCGCTGCCTCGGCCACCGGCGTGAAGACCATCGTCACGCCGCCGCCGGCCGCCATCGCCGAGCCGCCGAAGACGAACGGCAGCTGCCGGTGCGGAGCGTGCCACGCGGGCACCGCGGTGTTGGCCAGCAGCACACCGGTGTAGGTGGCCAGCGGGCCGCCGAACAGTGCCGACACCACGCCGCCGAAGCGCTTGAGCCGCGGGAACCAGCCCAGCAGCTCCACCGCCGCCGTCGCGGCCGCCGCACCGCTGAACGGCGCGAGGATGTAGGAGCCCACCGACAGCGGCGACGTCGGCTTGAGCACCCGCAGCATGTGCAGGAACCGCTCGGGCCGCCCCAGGTCGTGGATGAGGAAGACCACCGAGGCCAGCGCCCCGCCGCCGGCGGTGTACCGGCCCACCCGGGTCAGCACCGGCCGGCCGGTCACGTCGGCCACCGCCGCCAGGATCGACGACGACCCCGCCATCCCGCCGAGGAACAGGTACAGCGGGACGTCGGGTGACTTCCACACCGGCTGCTTGATGATCGGGCGGCCGTAGTAGGAGGTGAAGGTGGCGTCCTCCACCATCGGGACCTCGCCGCCGCCGCCGCGCCGCCCGCCCCTGCGCCGCCGCTTGCCGCGGGCCTCCGCCGTCGGGCCGTCGGCCCGCCGCCAGCCCGCACCGGGTGTCGCCAGCCCCTCCGTCACCGGGGACGCCGTCCGACGAAGGACGAGAGCACGACGCCGGCGATCATCGCCGCGCCGGCCGCCGCCGCGCGCCACATCGCCGGCAGGTCGCGGGTCGTGACCACCGGGTCCGGCGGCAGGCCGTAGACCTCCGGCTCGTCGAGCAGCAGGAAGAACGCGCCGTTGCCGCCGACACCGTCGTCCTCGTCCCTGCCGTAGAGCCGGGCGGTCTCGACGCCCTGCGCCTTCAGCGTCTCCAGCCGGGCGTCGGCGCGGGCCTGCAGCTCGTCGAGGTTGCCGAACTGGATCGACTGGGTCGGGCACGCGGTCGCACAGGCCGGCTGCAGCCCGTCGGTGAGCCGGTCGTAGCACATCGTGCACTTGAAGGCCCGGCCGTCGCCCTCGCGGGTCTGGATGACCCCGTACGGGCACCCGATGACGCAGTAGCCGCAGCCGTTGCAGATGTCGCCCTGCACGACGACGGTGCCGAACTCGGTGCGGAACAGCGCCCCGGTCGGGCAGACGTCCAGGCAGCCGGCGTGCGTGCAGTGCTTGCAGACGTCGGAGCTCATCAGCCACCGGATCTGCCTGTCGGTGCCGCTCTGCCCGGTCTGCGGGTCGAACTCCGAGAGCGCCTCGGCGTTGAGCACGCTCGACTGCTGCGCCCGCGCCAGGCTCTCGTCGTTCTGCCCCTCGGCGACCGAGGGACCGCTGCCCCGCCGGTCGTCCCCCGGGCGGCCGAACGTGGGCATCGGCAGGTCGACGGTGCGGGACTGCTCGACGAACGCCACGTGCCGCCAGGAGTTGGCCCCGAGCTGCCCGGTGTTGTCGTAGGACATCCCGGACAGCCCGATGACGTCGCGCACCCCGTGCGAGTCGTCCATCGGCAGGGTGTTCCACTCCTTGCACGCCACCTCGCAGGCCTTGCAGCCGATGCACACCGAGGTGTCGGTGAAGAAGCCCACCCGCGCCGGGTGGTCGCCGTCGTAGCCGGCCTGGCCGGTCACGTCCGGCACCGGCCCGTAGAGGCGGTTCTCCGGGTCGCGCCCGGTGAAGGCCGCACTCGCCGAGCTGATCGTGGTCATGCCGGCCTCCTCACAGCTGGGATCCCTCGCCGGCCTCGGCGGCGACCGGGTCGCGGCCGTTGACCCCGACCCGCCCGGACGCCACGCCCGCGCGGCGCCGGTAGCCCTCCACGAACTCGATCAGCTCGGGGCCGCGCGGGCGCCGCCCCGGGACGATGTCGGCGGTGCTGACCTTGTCCTCCTGGATGTGGGTGTTCGGGTCGAGCACGATGCCGAGCAGGTCGTTGGCCGAGTCGCCGGTCGAGATGCCGCTGTAGGACCAGTGGTAGGGCATCCCGATCTGGTGCACGACCTGGCCGGTGGCCAGCCGGATCGGCCGCATCCGCTCGGTGACCAGCACCTTGGCCTCGATCGCCGTCCGGGTGCTGACCAGCGTGGCGTACTCCCCGTTGACCAGCCCGCGCAGCGCGGCGAGCTCCGGGCTCACCTCGACGAAGAACTCCGGCTGGAGCTCGGACAGGTAGGGCAGCGTGCGGCTCATCCCGCCGGCGGTGTGGTGCTCGGTGAGCCGGTAGGTGGTCACCTGGAAGGGGAAGACCGGACTGAGGGAGGGGTTCTCCCGGTTCCACGGCCCCTCGATGTGCTCGATCGTCGGGTTCGCCTGCTGCTTGTACAGGACGTTCTCGACGACGGACTCCGCCGGCTCGTAGTGCGTCGGCAGCGGCCCGTCGACCACACCCGCGGGCGCGTACAGCCAGGCCTTGCCGTCCCCCTGCATGATGAACGGGTCGGCGCCGCCGATCGCGTCCTGCGCCCGGGCCCCCTCGGGGGGCACGTAGTCCGGCCGCTTGGTGGCCTCGAAGTCCGGGGTGTCGACGCCGGTCCAGCGGCCGGCCTCCTCGTCCCACCAGACGTACTTCTTGCGCTCGCTCCACGGCTTGCCGTCGGGATCGGCCGACGCGCGGTTGTAGAGGACCCGACGGTTGTACGGCCAGGCCCAGCCCCACTCGGAGGCGACCTGCCCCTGCTCGCGCCCGGGCCTGCGGCGGGCGGACTGGTTGACCTCGTCGGCGTAGACGCCGGAGTAGATCCAGCAGCCGCACGTCGTCGAGCCGTCGTCCTTCAGGTCCAGGTACCCGGACACGGCACGCCCGTCGGGGCCGACGCCGTTGATCTCCCGCAGCACCGCCTCGGCGCTGGGCTCGGCGTCGGGGCCGTGCGTCGGGTAGTCCCAGGTGAGGTCGAGCAGCGGGCGGTCGCGCGGGTCGGTGGAGTCCGCCAGCCGCTCCCGCAGGATCCGGCCGAGGTGGAAGTAGAACCACAGGTCGCTGGTGGCGTCGCCCGGCGGGTCGACCGCCTTGTGCCGCCACTGCAGCAGCCGCTGGGTCTGGGTGAAGGTGCCCTCCTTCTCCGCGTGCGACGCCGCGGGGATGAAGAAGACCTCGGTGGCGATCGTCTCGGGTGCCAGCTCCCCCGTCTCGATCTCCGGGGACTCGTGCCAGAAGGTCGCCGACTCGATCAGCTGCAGGTCGCGCACGACCAGCCAGTCGAGGTTGGCCAGGCCGAACCGGTTCATCCGGCCGTTGGGGTGCCCGACCGTTGGGTTCTCGCCGACCAGGAAGTAGCCGGAGACCTTCCCCTCGATCATGTCCTTGATCGTCCGGTAGGAGCTGTGGTCGGCGTCGATCTTGGGGATGTGGTCGAAGCAGAAGTCGTTCTCCGGCGTCGCGGCGTCACCCCACCACGCCTTGAGCAGGCTGACGGTGTAGGCCCGCTTGTTGCCCCAGAACCCGCCCTTGCCGGCCGCGTCGGCGCAGTAGTCGTCGAGCGACCCGTGCTGCATCGCGTGCGGCATCGGCAGGTAGCCCGGCAGCAGGTTGTACAGCGTCGGGACGTCGGTGGACCCCTGGATGCTGGCGTGCCCGCGCAGCGCCAGGATGCCGCCGCCGGGACGGCCGATGTTGCCCAGCAGCGTCTGCAGGATCGAGCAGGTGCGGATGTACTGCGCGCCGACGCTGTGCTGCGTCCAGCCCACCGAGTAGACCCACGCCGTCGTCCGCTCGCGGTTGCTGTTCTCGGTCACCCACCGGGCGACCTGCAGGAACACCTCCGGCTCGATGCCGCAGACGTCGGCCACGACCTCCGGGGTGTAGCGGGCGAAGTGCCGCTTGAGGACCTGGAAGACCGTGCGCGGGTGCTGCAGCGTCTCGTCGCGCCGCGGCTTGGCCGCGATCGGCGGGCCGCCGCTGCCGGCCGCCTGGGCCTTGTCGGTCTTCCTGATCTGCGGGTGGTCCTCGAGCTCGTCCTGCGCGGCGGCCGCGGCCGGGTCGTCGGAGCCGGAGTGCGGGGGCTCCTCCGGCTCGTAGGCCCAGCTGGACTCGTCGTAGGTGTTGTTCTCCGGGTCGAAGCCGGAGAACAGGCCACCGAGGTCCTCGGTGTCGAGGAAGTCCTCGCTCACCAGCGCCGCGGCGTTGGTGTAGGCGACCACGTACTCCCTGAAGTAGAGGTCGTTCTGCAGGACGTGGTTGACCAGGCCGCCGAGGAAGGCGATGTCGGTGCCGATGCGCAGCGGGACGTGCAGGTCGGCGATCGCGCTGGTCCGGGTGAACCGCGGGTCGACGTGGATCACCTTGGCGCCGCGCGCCTTGGCCTCCGCCACCCACTGGAAGCCCACCGGGTGGCACTCGGCCATGTTGGAACCCTCGATGACGATGCAGTCGGAGTTCGCGAGGTCTTCCTGGGAGTTCGTGGCACCGCCACGACCGAACGAGGCACCCAGACCGGGCACCGTGGCGGAGTGCTATATGCGCGCCTGGTTCTCGATCTGGATCGCGCCCAGGGCGCTGTACAGCTTCTTCATGAGGTAGTTCTCCTCGTTGTCGAGGGTCGCCCCTCCGAGGCTCGCTATCCCCATGGTGCGGTTGACGCGCCTGCCGTCCTTCTCGTCCTGCCAGCCCCTGCGCCGGGCCTCCAGGACGCGGTCGGCGATCATGTGCATCGCCGTGTCGAGGTCGAGGTCCTCCCACTCGGTGCCGTACGGACGGCGGTAACGGACCTTGGTGACCCGGGTCGGGCTCGTGACCAGCGACTTGCTGGCGCTGCCCTTGGGGCAGAGCCGGCCGCGGCTGATCGGCGAGTCCGGGTCACCCTCGATCTGGACGATCCGCTCGTCCTTCACGAAGATCCGCTGCCCGCATCCCACGGCGCAGTACGGGCAGACGCTCTGCACGACGCGGTCGGCGGTGGCCGTGCGGCTCACCACGTTCTCCGTCGCCCTGCTGCGCGCGGACACGCCCCGCCCGAGGGGATCGGGGCCGGTCAGCTGCCGGAACACCGGCCAGGCGTCGAGCCAGGTCTTCACGGTGTGCACTGTGCCACCGTGGGCCCGATCCGGCCTGTTCTACGGACCGGCCGGTGCCGGACGGCACCGTCCGGTCGGTGCCGTGCACTTGCGCGGGAGTGCGCAGGGAGAGGTCGGGGCTCAGGGGTCGGGGTGCCCGCCGGCCAGGTGCTCGCGCGCCAGCCGGCGCGGCGCCTTCACCAGCCAGGCCTCGGTGACCAGCTCGGCGAGCTCGCCGACGTCGATCGCGTCGAGCCGGACGAGGACGGCGGCGTACCCGTCGAAGTGCGGCGTGGTCAGGTAGACGGCGGGGTCGTCGGCGACCAGCGCCCTTTTGACGCCCTCGTCGGCGACCGCGGCACCGAGCACCGGGCCCGCGGGTGCGGCGTCGCCGAGGTGCTCGAGGTCGGCCCGGCGCAGCGACCGCTCCCAGACGAACAGCCGGTCGCGCACCCGCCACGCGGGCGACCCCCACGCGGTGCCCTCGGTGGTGGCGGGCAGCGCGAGGGCCAGCCGCCGCACGTCCGCCCAGGTGGCCACGGGCGCCGACCTCAGGGTGCGGTGGGTGCCGGCGGCCGGGCGTCACGCGGCGGGAGCGCCCTGCCGCACGCCGCCAGCCGCTCGCGCAGCCGGGCGGCCTCCTGGCGGCGCTGCTCGGCGCGACGGCGCAGCACGGCCACCTGCCGCGGGTCGGCGGTGCGCTGGGCGCGCAGCTCCAGCACCGCGGCGGTCTCCAGGTGCAGCGCCATGCGCCGCAGCTCAGCGGACGTGTCCGCGGTCCGTGGCAACCCCGGGACGTGCCCCGCTGAGGTCATGGCGATCATGGTGGAACGCATCCGTCCCGGCCGCACCCGGAACGGCACGCCGGGCCCGCGCCGGGACGTCGTGCGGAAACGCTCCGGTTCCGTCGCCGGCTGGGTCGATACTGGCCGCGTGGGTGACCCGGTGCTGCACTACCTCGGCCACTCGACGGTCCGCGTGGAGCTGGCCGGCAGCACGGTCCTCACCGACCCGCTGCTCACCCGCGGCGCCGGGCCGCTGCGCCGGGTCGCGGCCACCCCGCCGGCGTCGGCGTGGGCCGGGGTCGACCTCGTGCTGGTCAGCCACCTGCACGCCGACCACCTGCACCTGCCCTCGCTGCGGCTGCTGGGCGACGGTGTCCGCGTGGTCGTGCCGCGGGGCGCCGGCGCCTGGCTGCGGTCGCGGGGCCTGCGCTGGGTCGACGAGCTCGCGCCCGGGGAGTCGCTGACCCACGACGACCTGCGGGTCACCGCCGTCCCCGCGCGGCACAGCGGCCACCGCTGGGGTCCGCGGCTGACCGCCGGCCCCGACACGCAGGCGGTCGGCCACCTGGTCGAGGGCGCGGGCAGCACGGTCTACGCCCTCGGTGACACCGACCTGTTCCCCGGGATGGGCGACGTCGGCGACCGCGGCGTCGACGTCGCCCTGGTGCCGGTGTGGGGGTGGGGTCCCACCCTCGGACCCGGGCACCTCGATCCGCGCCGGGCCGCCGAGGCCGTGGCCCGGGTGCGCCCGCGGGTCGCCGTCCCGGTGCACTGGGGCACCCTCGCCGTGGCCGGCGCGACGGCGCTGCCGGGGCTGGGCCGCCGCTACCGCCGGCTGCTCGTCGAGCCGCCCCGGCACTTCGCCGCCGCGGTGGCCGCCCGCGGGCTGCCCACCACCGTCGCGGTCACCGAGCCGGGGGACCCGGTCGTCCTGCCCACCGCCGCGGGGACGCCGTGAGCGCCGCCACCACCGTCGCGTCCGGCTGGACCGACGGCTCCTCCCTCGGCTACCCCGTCGTCTTCGGCGGCGTCCTGCTCGGCTCGCTGGTGCCGGTCGTCCCCACCGGGGCCGTCGTCGGCGCCGCCGCGGCCCTCGCCACCAGCGACGGGCAGCTCGACATCGTGCTGGTGCTCGTGCTGGCCACGCTGGGCGCCTGGATCGGCGACGTCGCCACCTTCGCCGTCTGCCGCTCCGGCGGGCCGGCCGCGGTGCGCTGGGTGGCCCGCGGCCAGCACGCCGACCGGATCGAGGAGGTGCGCGAGCAGTTCCGCCGGCACGGCTGGCAGATCATCGTCGCCGGGCGGCTGCTCCCGGCCGGGCGCATCCCGGTGCTGCTCGCCGCCGGGGCACTGACCTACCCCTGGCGGCGGCTGCTGCCGGCCTCGCTGCTCGCCGCCACGCTGTGGGCGGTCGCCTACGCGCTCATCGGCGTGGCCAGCGGCGGCGTCTTCGACAACCCGCTGCTCGCCACGCTGGTGGCCACCCTGCTGGTGCTGCTGGTCGGCGCGGTCCTCAACCTCGTGCAGTCCCGGCGGCGCCGGCACGCGGCCGGCGACCCGGAGGACGACGCCGACGACGGCACCCCCGCGTCGGCCACCCCGTGCGGCCCCGCCTCGTGACCCGCTCCTCCGGACGCGACGGCGGCCGGGTGCTGGGCCGTGGCCGGGGGCCGGCCCGCGTGCTGCTCACCTGGCTGCTCACCACCCTCGCCCTCGTCGCCCTCGACCGCTGGCTCGAGGGCTTCGAGATGGGCAGCTGGTGGCAGCCGCCGCTGGCCGCGCTGCTGCTCGGCGTGCTCGCCGGGGTGGTCTGGCCGCTGGTCATGCGCGTCGCGCTGCCGCTGGCGCTGTTCACCCTGGGCCTGGGCAGCTTCCTGCTGCTGGGCGCGGCGGTGCTGGCCGTCTCCTTCGCGATCCCCGGGGTGCGGGTGGCCGACCTGCGCACCGGCGTGCTGGTCGTCGTCGCGATGGCCGCGGTGACCGCGGTGGTCAACAGCGCGCTGGCCATCGACGAGGACGAGCTGTTCTTCCGCCGCGTCCGCCGCCGCGCCACCGCCGCCGGGGCGGCCGCTCCCCTCCCGCCGGGCGTGCTGTTCCTGCAGATCGACGGCCTGGGCGCCGACACCGCCCGCCGCGCCGTCCGCGACGGGTCGATGCCCACCCTCGCCGCCTGGCTGCGCTCGGGCAGCCACGCGCTGACCAGTTGGCACACCGACTGGAGCTCGCAGACCGGCGCCTCGGTCTGCGGCATCCTGCACGGCTCCAACCACGACGTCGTCGGGTTCCGCTACTACGAGAAGGACCGCGACCACGTCGTGCAGGTCTCGCACCCGGCCGACGCCGCCGAGGTGGAGCGCCGCCACTCCGACGGGCGGGGGCTGCTGGCCGGCGGGGGCGCCAGCCGCGGGAACCTGTTCAGCGGCGACGCGCCGCACGTCAGCCTGACGATGAGCTCCCTGCCGCTGGTCACCACGCGCCGGGCCGGACGGCGCCGCGAGCGGGTGGGTGCGGGCTACTACGCCTACTTCGCCAACCCGGTCAACGCCGTCCGCACGCTCGGCGTCTCGCTGGTCGACGTCTACCGGGAGCTGGCCGCCGCGGCCCGGCAGCGGCGCGCCGACGTCCGCCCCCGGGTCAGCCGCGGCGGGATCTACCCCCTGGCCCGGCCGGGGACGACGGTCATCGCCCGCGACGTCGTCGTCGCCGCGATCCTCGAGGACATGCTGGCCGGGCGGCCGGTCGTCTACGCCGACTTCCTCGGCTACGACGAGGTCGCCCACCACAGCGGCGTGGAGCGCTTCGACACCCTCGAGGTGCTGCGCAGCATCGACCAGCAGATCGGGCGGCTGGCCCGCGCCGGCCAGCTGGCCCCGCGGGACTACCACCTGGTGCTGCTGTCCGACCACGGCCAGACCCAGGGCGAGGCCTTCGCGCAGCGGTTCGGCGAGACGATCGAGGCGTTCGTGGGCCGGCACTGCGGCGGGTCTCCCGCGCCCGACCACCGCGGGCCCGAGCCGCGCGACAGCCGCCGCGCCGCGGAGGGCTGGCAGGTCGCCTCGGCCCTGGCCGAGGCCGCGTCGGGGCCGGGCCCGATCGCCCGGCGGCTGCGCGAGCGGGTGGAGAGCGCCGGGGCCACCGAGCACCGGCACCGGACGCCGTCGGGGCGCCCCGGCCAGGTGGCGCGGGTGGCGCCCGGCGTGGTGGTCGTCGTCTCCGGTCACACCGCGGGCGTCTCCTTCGCCGACCTGCCCGGCCGGGTGCCGCTGGAGGAGATCGAGCGGCACTGGCCCGACCTGCTGCCCGCCCTCGTCGACCACGACGGCGTCGGGTTCGCGCTGGTGCACTCCGACGAGCACGGGCCGGTCGTGCTCGGCCGCGACGGCCTGCACCGGCTCGACACCGGGGTGGTGATCGGCGAGGACCCCCTGGTCCCCTACGGCGAGCACGCGCCGGCGCTGGTGGCGCGGGTGTCGGCCTTCCCGCACTGCCCCGACGTGGTGGTCAACAGCCGCTACGACCCCGACACCGACGAGGCCTCCCCCTTCGAGCCGCACGTGGGCTCCCACGGGGGGCTCGGCGGCCCGCAGCAGCGCGGCTTCCTCGCCCACCCGCGGCAGCTGACCCCGCCCGGCGAGATCGTCGGCGCCGAGCACCTGCACCGCGTGCTGCGCGGCTGGCTCACCGAGCTCGGCCACCCCGAGCCCGACGGCGCCGGCGCGGCCGTGGGCCCGCTCAGCGTCACCGGCCTGCGCGCGGCCGACCGCAGCCGCGTCTGACCGGTGACCTCCCGGCTACGGCTGCGTGAACAGGTGCCCCGCCCGTGGCGACGCCGGCGGGGTCTCCACGACAGTGGGCCGATGCGACCCGACGCCCGCGCCTGGTTCTCCGGCCGCACCTCCACCGTCCGATCCCTCGCCGACGTCGACCTCGACGCACTGCTCCTCGCCAGGCGCCGCGGCGGGCACCGGGTCAGCGTGGTGCTGCCCGCGCGGGACGAGGAGGCGACCGTCGGCGGGCTGGTCGCCGACCTGGTCGCGCGGTGGGTGCGGGCGGTGCCGCTGGTCGACGAGGTGCTCGTCGTCGACTCCGACTCCACCGACCGCACCGCGGAGGTCGCCCGCGCCGCCGGCGCCGAGGTGGTGGCCGCCGCCGACGTGCTGCCGGCGCACGGGTCGCGGCCGGGCAAGGGCGAGGCGCTGTGGAAGGCGCTGGCGGCCACCGACGGTGACCTGCTGGTGTTCCTCGACGCCGACCTGCTCGGCGACGTGGCGCACTACGTGCCCGGGCTGCTCGCGCCGCTGCTGACCGATCCGCAGGTCGGCTACGTCAAGGGCTGCTACACCCGCCCGCTGGAGGTCGACGGCCGCTCGACGCCGGCCGGCGGGGGCCGGGTCACCGAGCTCACCGCGCGGCCGCTGCTCAACGCGCTGTGGCCGGAGCTCGCCGGCTTCGTCCAGCCGCTGGGCGGGGAGTACGCCGGCCGCCGCGCCGCCCTCGAGCAGGTGCCGTTCCTCTCCGGCTACGGGGTGGAGGTGGGCCTGCTGGTCGACCTGCTCGGACTGCTGGGCCTGGGCGGGCTGGCGCAGGTCGACCTCGGCGTGCGCCGGCACACCTCCCAGGACCAGGAGGCCCTCGGCCGGATGGCCGGGCAGGTGGTCTCGGCGGTGCTCTCCCGCAGCCCGGCCGCATCCGCGGGGGCCGGCGCGCTGCTCACCCAGTTCCGCGGCGACGGCACCGGGTTCACGCCGGTGAGCACCCCCGTGGGCGTCGACGAGCGGCCGCCGATGACGACCGTCCCCGAGTACCGGGCCGGCCGCGCCGGGGCCGTCTGAGACCCGCGCCCCGGACCACCCGGGGCCCGCGGGCGTCGCCACCTGCGAGGACGTCCCCGGACCGCCGTCGGCCGCGGAGGGGTGCCGCCGGGCGCGGCGTACGGCATCCTGTCGCGACGGGGGTCCCGTGCCGGCGGGGGTGCCGGCACCCGACCGTGGGGAGACGACCCATGCGGCCTGACGTCCGCCGGTGGCTGAGCCGGCGCACCTACACCGCGGCGTCCTGGCGCGCGGCCGACCTGGCCGAGGCCAAGCGGTCCCAGGGCAGCACCGTCAGCGTCGTCCTGCCCGCGCTGGACGAGGAGCCGACCGTCGGCGCGATCGTGGCCGCCATCCGCGAGGCGCTGGTGCGGGACGCGCCGCTGGTCGACGAGGTGGTCGTCGTCGACAGCGGGTCGGCCGACCGCACCGCCGCCGTCGCCGCGGCCGCCGGGGCGCGGGTCGTCGACACCGCCACCGTGCTGCCCGCCCACGGCCGGGTGCCGGGTAAGGGCGAGGCACTGTGGAAGGGGCTGCACGCCACCAGCGGTGACCTGGTCGTCTTCGTCGACGCCGACCTGGTCGGGTTCGACCCGCAGTTCGTCGTCGGCCTGCTCGGCCCGCTGCTCACCGACCCGGGGATCGGCTACGTCAAGGCGCTCTACGACCGCCCGCTGGCCACGACCGAGGGCATCGTCCCCTCCGGCGGCGGGCGGGTGACCGAGCTGCTCGCCCGGCCGCTGCTCAACGCCTGGTGGCCCGAGCTGTCGGGCTTCGTGCAGCCGCTGGGCGGGGAGTACGCCGGCCGCCGCGAGCTGCTGGAGCGGGTGCCGTTCGTCTCCGGCTACGGCGTCGAGTTCGGTCTGCTGGTCGACCTGGCCGGGCTGGCCGGGGTCGACGCGCTCGCCCAGGTCGACCTCGGCACCCGGCAGCACGGCCACCAGTCCGACGCTGCCCTGGGCCGCATGGCCGGGCAGATCCTGCAGACCGCGATCGCCCGCCGGCCCGGCACCGGCAGCCCCTCCTCGGAGCTGCTGCAGTTCCTGCGCACCGCCGACGGCGTGGAGGCGGTCAGCTGGGACGTCGCGGTGACCGAGCGGCCACCGATGCGCACCGTGCGGCCGGCCGCCGGGTGGGGCCGCTCGTGAGGATCCTCATGGACAGCGGCCCGTGGCTGCCCGTGCCGCCGGCCGGCTACGGCGGGCTGGAGAACGTCGTCGCCACGCTCACCACGGAGCTGCGCGCCCGCGGGCACACCGTCGTCCTCGCCGCGCCGGGCGACTCCCCGCTGCCCGTCGACGGGCTGGTCAGCGCCTTCCCCACCGGCCGGTTCGACCGGCTGGGCGCGCCCTACGCGCAGGTGGTGGGCACGGCACACGCCCACGCCCTCGTCGTGGCCGAGGCCGCGACCGGCGCTCCCGAGCCCTTCGACCTGGTGCACACCCACCTGGAGGTCGTCGGCCCGGCGCTGCTCGGCGCGCTCGGAGCGGCCGTCCCGCCGGTGCTGCACACGCTGCACTGGGACGTGCGCCGCAACGCCGATTTCTACGAGCGCTTCGACGGCCGGGGGCGGGTCTTTTTCGCCGGCGTGTCCGACAGCCAGGTGGCCCGCGGGCCGGAGCGGATGCGCCGGCAGACGCTGGGCGCGGTGCCGCTGTCGGTGCCGGTGGACGCGGGCCCGCCGGTGTCCCGCGAGGAGCGCGACGACGCCGTCCTCGTCCTGGCCCGCCTCTGCGAGCTCAAGGGAACCGACACCGCGGTGCGGGCCGCGGCCGCCGCGGGCGTCCCGGTGGTGCTGGCCGGGCCGGTCGGGCCCTTCCCCGACCGCGCCGCCCTCGACGCCGCGCTCGACGTCCCCGGGCACCCGGCGCTCGGCCACCCCGACGTCGTCTGGTTCCGCGAGCACGTCGACCCGCTGCTCGACGGCGACCGCGCCCGCTGGGTGGGCAGCGTGGCCGGGGAGGAGAAGGCCGACCTGCTGCGCCGCGCCCGCGCGCTGCTGTCGCCGGTGCGGTGGGACGAGCCGGGGGCGACGGCGGTGTGCGAGGCGCTGGTCGCCGGCACGCCGGTGGTCGCCACGGCCCGCGGCTGCCTGCCCACGCTCGTCGACGACGGCCGCACCGGCTTCCTCGCCGACGACGAGGCGGGCCTGGCCGCGGCCCTGCGCCGGGTCGGGACCCTCGACCCGGAGGTCTGCGCGGAGGAGGGCCGCCGCCGCTTCGCCCCCGCCGTCATGGCCGCGGCCTACGAGCGGCTCTACGGCGAGGTGCTGCGGCGCGCCGCTCAGGCCTCCAGCCGCACCCGCGACCCGGTCCTCGCCGACTCGGCGACGGCGACGGCGAGGCGGTGGGTGCGCAGCGCCTCGGCGTAGTCGACCAGGCCCTCGGCGCGGACGCCGGAGACCACCAGGTCGACGAAGGCCCGGTCGACCGCGGTGCGGGCGTCCACCGCGGGCTCGCGGTGCTCGACGCCCTCGGCCGTCGTCACGGTCAGCGACGTCTCGGTGAGCTCCACCGCCGCGCCCGGGCAGGAGAGCTCGAGGCCGGCGCGCGTCTTCGCCGGCTGCACGCACGCGGCGGTCAGCGTGCCCACCGCGCCGGAGGCGAAGCGCAGCAGCGCCGCAGTGGCGTCGTCGACGTCCCGGGACGACGGGTCCGACGACGGCGCGGCCACCGCCTCGACCTCGGCCACCTCGCCGGCGAGCACGCGGGCCAGGTCCAGCACGTGCGTCGCCTGCTCGACCACCTGCCCGCCGGACCGCTCGGCCCGCGCCCACCAGGCCGGCGGCGGCACCTTGTCGTACCAGCTCAGCGACACCAGCCGCGGGGGGTGCGCCGCGCAGACCGCGCGCGCCGCGGCGACGGTGTCCAGGTGGCGCCAGTGGTAACCGGTCGCCGTCGGCAGGCCGGCCGCGGCGACGGCAGCGGCCACCTCCTCGGCGACGGCGAGACCGGCGCCCAGCGGCTTCTCGACGAACAGCGGTAGCCCGGCGCGGACCACCGCGAGCTCGAGCTCCCCGTGCGCGAAGGGCGGCACGCACAGCCACACCGCGTCTACCCCGGCGCGCAGCAGCTCCTCGACCCCCAGGGCGGGCACGCCGAGCTTCGCCGCGAGCGCGGCCCCCGCGGACGGGACCGCGTCGGCGACGCCCACCAGCTCCACGCCGTCGAGGCCGCGCAGCGTCCGCCCGTGCCGGGCACCCACCCCGCCGGCGCCGACCAGACCGGCCCGCAGCGTCACGCGGACCGGCCCTCGGACGCGGACCGGGAGGCGGGAGCGGTGCCGTGCGGGAGCGTGCTCATGGACGGGGACTGCCCCGGCCCGCGCCCGCGGAACCCCGGCCCCGTGCCGAGGGCCCGCCGCCCGTGCGGCAGGATCGTTCGGGTGCCCGCCGGCCCGGAGCGGCCGCGTACCGTCGACTCCGGCAGATCCTGTTCCGTATCGCGCGAAGTGAGCACTCCCCGTTGATAGCGTCCGAACCGTGAGTGAGCAGCCCCGCCGCGCACTGAAGAAGGCCCGGACCCGCGCCCAGGTGCGCGAGACTGCCCAGCGCCTCTTCTGCGAGCGTGGCTTCGACACGGTGACCATCGCCGACGTCGCCGCCGCGGCCGGGGTGGCCGTGCAGACGGTGTTCAACCACTTCGCGACCAAGGAGGAGCTCTACTGGTCCGGCCGGTCGCCGTGGGTCACCGGCCCCACTGAGGCCGTGCGGGACCGGGCGCCCGGCGTACCCGCGCTGACCGCGCTGCGCGCGCACCTCACCGAGGCGATGGGGAGCTTCGTCGAGCGCCTGGCCGCGCCGGAGGGACGCTGCACCGCCGGTGACCTCGACCGGTCGGCCGCGCTGCAGGCGGCCGAGCGGGAGCTGCACCACGGGGCCGAGCAGCTGCTGCGGGCAGCCCTCGAGGAGGCGTGGACCGGCCCGGACGCCGACCGGCCCGCGCCCGTCGACCCCCGGCTGACCGCCGGGCTGGTGGCCGCCACGTGGCTGGCGACGACGCGGACGCTGGTCACGGAGCTGCGCGACCGGCCGCCCGCTCCCGAGGAGGTCCCGGGGGTCGCCGCGCGCACCCGCGCGCTCACCGACCGGCTGCTCGCCCGGCTGGAGGACGACCTCGACGCCGACCTGCGGGCCGGCACGGCTCGGGACGACGCGGGCGCCGGCGTGCTGCGCGCCGTCTGAGGGCGGTCCGCGTCAGCGGCGGGCGGGCTCCGCGGCCGGTGCGACGATCGGCATGAGCACCTCGTCGACGACCTGCTCGACGTGCTCGGCCACCATGGCGCCGTCGCCGGCCACCGTCAGCCGCTGCCACCAGAAGGCCTCGAGCACCGAGCGCAGCAGCGCCAGGCGCTCGGCCGGCACGTCCTCACCGTGCTCGGCCCACCGCGCCCCGAGCGTGTCGACGACCGCCGTCAGCGGGTCGACCAGGGCCGCGTCCAGGCCGGCCCGCAGGTCCTCGTCGTGCCGGGCGGCACCGACGAGGCTGGCCACGGCCCGCTCCTCGCGGGAAAGGGGCCGGCGCCAGGAGGCGACCAGCGCGACCAGGTCGGCGCGGGGCGAGCCCTCGTCGTCGGGTGCGCGCACCAGCCGGAAGCGGCTGACCGCCGAGCGCGCCAGCGCGGACATCGACGGCCAGCGCCGGTAGATGCCGGCCTTGCCAGCGCGGGCCCGGGCCGCGACCCGGTCGCTGTTGAGCCGGCCCCAGCCCTCCTCGGCGAGGATGTCGACGGCGACCGCGACCAGCTGCTCGGACAGCTCGGCGCTCAGCGGGCGCCCGGGGGTGCCGCTCACGAGCGGATCCGTTCGCACGTCATCAGGTTGTGCACTGCCTCATACTGGCGCGTGGATGGAGTGACCACAACGACCGAATTCCGACGACCGTGACCGCAGTGGCGAAAGGGCACGTCAGGCGCCCGCGGCGCTCTCCACGTGGACCTGCAGGGTGGCACCGTCGTCGCTGAGCCAGCCCCGCTCGCGGGCCTGCTCGACCATCCGGTCCCAGCGCTGGGCCCAGTCGGCGACGTCGGCGTCCGGTTCGGCCGCGGCCCGCAGCGCCGCGGCGTCGAGCCGGCCGGTGTCGGCGTCCTCCAGACGGCCGAGCCCCGCCGCGCGCAGGGCCTCGTCGGCCTCCTCGTCGGTCACCTGGCCGAGGGCCAGGTGGAGCCTGGTCAGGTCGTCGGTGTCGACGACCCGCACCTCGGGGCGCTCGTCGGCGCCGCCCACCACCTCGACGATCATGTGCGTCCTCTCCAGGTGACTCTCAGGTGCGGCCCCGTCCCGGGTCCCGCCCCGAGCCTGCGAGGGGTGGGGAGGACGGGGTCCTTCACACGTGCCACGGGAAGCGGGAGAAGTCGGGGTCGCGCTTCTCCAGGAAGGCGTCGCGCCCCTCCACGGCCTCCTCCGCCGCGTAGGCCAGCCGGGTGGTCTCCCCGGCGAACAGCTGCTGGCCGACCAGCCCGTCGTCGACCAGGTTGAACGAGTACTTCAGCATCCGCTGGGCGGTCGGGCTCTTGGCGACGATCCGCCGGCCCCAGTCCAGCGCGGTCGCCTCCAGCTCGGCGTGCGGGACGACCCGGTTGACCATCCCCATCCGGTGCGCCTCCTCGGCGGAGTACTCCTCGCCGAGGAAGAAGACCTCGCGGGCGAACTTCTGCCCGACCTGGCGGGCGAGGTAGGCCGAGCCGAAGCCGCCGTCGAAGCTGCCGACGTCGGCGTCGGTCTGCTTGAACCGGCCGTGCTCGGCGCTGGCCAGGGTCAGGTCGGACACGACGTGCAGGCTGTGCCCGCCGCCGGCGGCCCAGCCGGGGACGACGCAGACGACGACCTTCGGCATGAACCGGATCAGCCGCTGCGCCTCGAGGACGTGCAGCCGGCCGCTGCTGCGTCCGACCTGGTGCTCGTAGCCGTGCCGCCCGCGCACCCGCTGGTCCCCGCCGGAGCAGAACGCCCAGCCGCCGTCCTTCGGGCTCGGCCCGTTGCCGGTGAGCAGCACGCAGCCGACGTCGGTGGACAGCCGGGCGTGCTCGAGCACGGCGATCAGCTCGTCGACCGTCTGCGGCCGGAAGGCGTTGCGCACCTCGGGCCGGTCGAACGCGACCCGGACGACGCCGGCGTCGACGGCGCGGTGGTAGGTGAGGTCGGTGAGGTCGAACCCCTCGACCGGCCGCCACGCCGCGGCGTCGAAGATCTCCGAGACGTCGTCGCGGGCGCTCACCCGGAGAACGTAGCGAGTCCCGCCCGACCGGGCGCGGTGGCCGTCGCGCGGCTAGCGTCGCGGGCGTGCCCGACGGCGGAGCCCTGCGCGTGGGCACCCTCAACCTGGCCTCCGGGCGCGGTCCCGACGGTCGCGTGCTGACGGCGCCGCGGCTGGCCGCCGCCGTCGCCGGGCTCGACGCCGACGTCCTGGCCGTGCAGGAGGTCGACGCCTGCCAGCCCCGCTCCGGCGGCGCCGACCAGGCCGCCGTCGTCGCCGGGGCGCTGGCCGCGGCCGACTGGCGGATGGCCGCCACGCTCGACGGGACGCCGAGCCCGTTCCGCGGCACCTGGACCGCGGCCGACCCGGCGGGGCTGCGCGGTCCCGGGGACCCGGTGTCCGAGCCGGCGTACGGCGTCGCGCTGGTGTCCCGCCGCCCGGTGCGCCGCTGGGCGGTGCTGGGGCTGGGCACGGGGCGGGCGCGGCTGCCGCTGCGGGCCCCCGACCCCGGCACCGGCCGGCTGCGGACGTGGTGGGTGCCCGACGAGCCGCGCGTCGCCGTCGCCGCGTGCCTCGACGGGCTGACCGTGGTGGCCACCCACCTGTCGTTCTCGCCGCCCACGGCGGTCCGCCAGCTGCGCC
Organism: Geodermatophilus sp. SYSU D00814; assembly: GCF_054050055.1. Lineage (NCBI taxonomy): Bacteria > Bacillati > Actinomycetota > Actinomycetes > Geodermatophilales > Geodermatophilaceae > Geodermatophilus > Geodermatophilus sp. SYSU D00814. The sequence goes on along the minus strand of NZ_JBJGYP010000018.1, from coordinate 32,844 downwards.
GGGTGCGCCGGTGGGCGGCGACGCTGCCCGGCCCGGTGGTGCTGGCCGGTGACCTCAACCTGCCCGGCGGCGTGCCCGCCCGGCTGACCGGCGCGGCGCGGCTGGTGCAGGAGGCGAGCTTCCCCGCGCACGCGCCGCGACTGCAGCTGGACCACGTGCTGGCCCTCGGCCGGGCGGCGACCGGCCGCGACCCCGCCGTCCGGGCGCTGCCGGTGGGCGACCACCGGGCGCTGACGGTGACCGTCGAGAGGGTCTAGGCCGCCGTCCCGTCGGAGAGCAGCGGCCGCAGCCGGTCCATCGACGCGGCCAGGCCAGGGTGCAGCGTCACCTGGTGCAGCGACGCGAGCGCCACCCAGGCCACGCCGGTGCTCTCGCCGTCGAGCCGCAGCCGCGAGGGGTCCAGGTCGCCGACCGGACGGGCGAGCACGGTCGTGTAGGCCCAGCCGCCGTGGTCGTCGACCGACCGGGCGCCGAGCACCAGCTCGCGCGCGGCCAGGCCGAGCTCCTCCTCGACCTCCCGCAGCGCCCCCTGCTCGGCCGTCTCGCCCAGGTGCAGCGCGCCGCCCGGCGTCCCCCAGGTGCCGCCGTGGTGCGACCACAGGGCGCGGTGCTGCAGCAGCAGCTCCGGGCCGGCGGCGCCGTCGCGGTGCACCAGCAACCCGGCGGCGCCGGCGCGGCCCCAGTGGCGGTGGCCGAGCGAGCAGGTGGTCCAGCCGTCGGTGGGGGTCAGCCCGCTGGTCGCCACGTCCCCATTCCACCGCACCGGCAGCGCCTCCGCCCCGGGTCAGTCCCAGCTGGGAGCGGCGATGCCCTGCGCCTCGGCCTCCAGCTGCCAGGCGCCCTTGCCGTCGATCGACTCGCGGATGACGTCGGCGTGCCCGGCGTGGCGGGCCTGCTCCTCGACCTGGTGCAGCAGCAGGAGGCGGACGGTGGTCTCCGTGCCCCACGGCAGCCACCGCGCGACGCCGTCGGGGACGTCGACCACCCGGTCGAGGTCGCGCTCGGCGCGCACCACCTCCTCGGTCTCGCGCGCCACCTCCGCCCAGCGGTCGAGCAGCACCGGGACGGTCTCCTCCGGGGTCAGGGTGAAGCCGGCCATCCAGCCGGACTGCGGGTCGGCCTCCAGCGCGTGCGGACGGCGCCCGACCAGCCCGGCGACGTGCGCCCGCTCCCCCTGCGCGACGTGCTTGACCAGCGCCGACAGCGACAGCGCGCTCGCGCTGGGCGTGGCCCGGGCCTGCTCCTCGGTCAGGCCGTGGAGGGCGTTGCGGAGGGCGCTGCGCTGGCCGGCCAGCAGGCCCAGCAGCAGGTCGCGCTCGTCGGGTGCGGGCACGGTTCCTCCTCGCGGACGCCGGTGCCGCCATCCTGCGCCGCCCGAGCGGGACGGACCAGAGCCGTAACCGCGTCGCCCCGGTGGCCCCCGGCCGCCGGGCTGCCTAGCGTCGCCGTCGTGGAGCGCTGGGACGTCGTCGTGGTCGGGGGCGGCCCGGCGGGCGCGGCCGCCGCGCTGTCCGCCCTGCGCACGGGCGCGTCGGTGCTGGTGCTCGACCGGGCGGACTTCCCGCGCGACAAGGTCTGCGGCGACGGCATCGCCCCGGAGGCGCTCGACGTGCTGGCCGGGCTGGGGGTCGACGTCGCCGCCCTCACCGCCGGGTACGCGCCGGCGCCGCGGCTCTCGCTGCGCTCCCCGGGCGGCGCCGCCGTCGAGCGGACCACGCACCGGCCGTCGTCGGTGGTGCCGCGGGAGGTGTTCGACGCCCGCCTGCTGGCCGCCGCCCTCGACCGGGGCGCGGTGCTGCGCCGGCACACCGTCCGCGCGGTCGCGCCGGGACCCGACGGCGTCGTCGTCGACGGTGTGCTCGCCGCCGGGGTGCTGGTCGGCGCCGACGGGGCGGAGTCGGTGGTCCGGCGGGCGCTGGGGCTGCGGCGCAACCGCGACGACCGGCTGGCCGTGGCGCTGCGCGGCTACGCGCCGGAGCCGCCCGGGCAGGCCGGCACGCAGGTGCTGGTGACCACAGAGCAGCGCTGGCCGGCGTACGCGTGGTCGTTCCCGCTGGGCGACGGACGGGTCAACGTCGGGTACGGCGAGCTGGTCTCCGCCGGGGCGAACCGGGCGGCGCTGGTCGAGGGTCTGCACCGGCTGCTGCCCGGCGTCGAGCCGGAGGGCCTGCGGGCGCACCGGCTGCCGCTGTCGACCGGCCGGCCGCGCCAGCCCGACGGACGGGTGCTGCTGGCCGGCGACGCGGCGTCGCTGGTCAACCCGATGACCGGTGAGGGGATCTTCTACGCCGTCCTGTCGGGGGCGCTGGCGGGCGCCGCGGCGTCGTCGGGGGCCGGCGCGGGCGCGGTGCACCGGCGGGCGCTGCGCCGCCGGCTGGGGGCGCACCACCGGTCGGCGTCGGCGGCGTCGTGGATCAGCCGGTGGCCGGTGGTCATGGACGCGGCGTTCCGCGCGGCGGCGGCCGACCAGCGGGTGTTCGACGACGTGGTGGCGCTCGGGCTCGCCGACGGCCGGCTGACCGCCCGCGCCCTCACCGCCGCCGTGCGCCAGCTCCGCTGAGGAGCGCTAGGCGGGGGCGACCTCGACGCGGCCGCGCCCGCCCCGCTTGGCGCGGTAGAGGGCCCGGTCCGCGGCGGCGTAGAACTCGCGGCGGCCCAGCACGCCGGCGCGGCAGTGCGCCACCCCCACGCTCACCGACATGGCCAGCAGGCTGCCGTCGGGCAGCGTGAGCGGGGTGGACAGCACGGTCTCCAGCACCGACTCGGCGCGGGCGACGGCCACCTCGGAGCTGCAGCCGGGCAGCAGCACGGCCAGCTCGTCGCCGCCCAGCCGGGACAGGACGGCGTCGCCGGCGCGGATCTGCCCGCGGACGATCCCGGCCAGGTGCACCAGCGCGTCGTCGCCGACGGGGTGGCCGTGCTCGTCGTTGATCTGCTTGAAGGAGTCGACGTCGAGCAGCAGCAGGGCCGTGCCGTCGTCCCCGGAGCCGGTCAGCGCGACGGTCAGGGCGTCGTCGAGGACGCGGCGGTTGACCAGGCCGGTGAGGGTGTCCACGGTGGCCTGCTGCTCGAGGGCCTCGACCAGCCGCTCCTGCACCGCGCAGGAGCGCTCGAGCATGGACGCGACCACGGCGAGCACGACCCCGGTGATGAGGACGTCGCTGATCCCGACGTCGAGGGGGACCAGCAGCGGCACGACGACGGCGTTGGCCAGCACCGCGGTCGCCGTCACCCCGGTGACCGCGGCCCGGCGCAGGTGCGACGCCGCCCAGAGCACGGGGAAGGCGAGGAAGGCCTGGGCGCCGGCCGAGGAGTCCTGCGTGAGCAGGTTGAGCCCGCAGACGAGCAGCGCGCCCGCCGCACCGGCCGCCGTGAACAGGCCGGCGCGGTCGAGGCGCTCGGGGTCGGCCGACCGGACGGCGACGGCGAGGGCCACGAGGAGGACGACCCCGGCCCAGGAGGCCCCGGTGCTCAGCCAGCTCGCCGCGTTGGTGCCGAACGTGCTGACGACGGCGAGGACGAGGGCGGAGACCCCCAGCATGAGCACGAGGGACCGTGCGGCGGCCCTCGGCTGCCGCGCTCTCAGTCCCCGGGGAGCGGCCACACCTGATCCTTCGGCCGCAACGGGCCGTTGCCCTGAGCCGACCCACCCGAAGGGGGCGGGTGTCGGCGCGGACGGCGTGCCGGGCGGCCCCGGCACAGGTGCCGGCGTCGGTGCGGAGGGCGTGGGATTCGAACCCACGATGGGTGTGACCCCATAGCGGTTTTCAAGACCGCCGCCATCGGCCGCTAGGCGAGCCCTCCTCCGAGCCCCGCCCTGCGGCGGTCACCGCAGGGCGGGAGCTGGGGATGCTGACGCTACCTGCCCCCGGACCCGGCCGGCGTGCGCACCGGCGGGCGACCGTGGGACCGCAGGACGGCGGCGGTCACCCCGCCGAGGGTCAGCAGCAGGCGGCCGCGGCGACCGGGGCAGCGGGAGAGGCCGAGCCGCCGGGGTCGGTGGACGTGTAGCAGGCCCCGCCGTCGGTACCGGCGGCCGCGGCAGCGGTGCCGCCGGAGAAGGTGGGGCTGTCGGCGAGCACGGTGTAGACCTCCCACCGCTCGCCGCTCGGCGTGTTCTCCACCCAGAACTTGGTCTGCGTGGCGTAGCAGCAGGTCGAGTCGCGCTCCTCGGTGGTCGCCAGGCCGACCGCGGCGAGACGGTTCCGCTCGGCGTCGACCTCCTCGACGGAGGCCACCTCGACGCCGAGGTGGTTCAGCGTCCCGCCCGACCCCGGGTTCTCCAGCAGCACCAGCTTCAGCGGCGGGTCGGCGATGGCGAAGTTGGCGTACCCCGGCCGGGTCTTGGCCGGCGCGACGCCGAACAGCTCGGCGTAGAAGGCGGTCGCGGCCTCGACGTCGTCGACGTTCAGGGCGAGCTGCAGACGGGACACGGTTGACCTCCTGGGGTGCCGGCGCGGACGCCGAGGCATTGACGGTTGTCGATGGCTGACTGTGCCGCTAGTATCGACGACTGTCAATGGGTCCGCGGGAGCGGGCCGCGAGGACGGAGGGGACCGACCCGATGACCGCCCGCGAGCTGCCCGTGCTCGACCCACCGGACGTGGCCTGCTGCGCGCCGCTGTCGGTCGAGGTGCTCTCCGAGCCCGGCGCGGAGACCCTCGCCCGGCAGTTCGCCGCCCTGGCCGACCCGGTCCGGCTGCGGCTGGTGTCGCTGCTGGCCACCGCCGAGGGCGGCGCGGTCTGCGTGTGCGACCTGACCGAGCCGGTCGGCCGCAGCCAGGGCACGGTGAGCCACCACCTGCGGATCCTGGTGGAGAGCGGGCTGGCGACCAGCGAGAAGCGCGGCCGCAACGTCTGGTACGCCGTCGTCCCGGCCGCGCTCGAGGGGCTGCGCGCGGCCCTGGCGACCCGCTGACCGGGGTGGGCTCGGCGCTGGCGCGCAAGGCCCTCGCCGAGGGGCTCGGCACGCTGCTGCTGGTCACCACCGTGGTCGGCTCCGGCATCGCCGCCCAGCGGCTGTCCCCGGACGACGTCGGCCTGCAGCTGCTGGAGAACGCGCTGGTCACCGGCGCGGTGCTGGTCGCGCTGATCCTGGCGCTCGGGCCGGTGTCGGCGGCCTTCAACCCGCTGGTCACCCTCGCCGAGCGGGCCTTCGGAGCCATCACCGGCCGTGAGGCCGTGGTGTTCATCGGCGCGCAGTTCGTCGGCGGTGCGGCCGGCGCGGTGCTGGCCGACCTGATGTTCGGCCTCCCTGCGATCGAGCTCAGCACCCGCGACCGGTCCGGCGGCGGGCTGTGGCTCGGCGAGGCGGTCGCGACGTTCGCCCTGCTGCTGGTCGTCTTCGGCGTGGCCCGTTCCGGCCGGGCGTCGCACGTCGCCTACGCCGTCGCGGGGGTCATCACCGCCATGTACTGGGCCACGAGCAGCACGTCCTTCGCCAACCCCGCGGTCACCGCCGCGCGCACCCTGTCGGACACGTTCGCGGGCATCGCGCCGTCGTCGGTGCCCGGCTTCGTGCTCGCCCAGCTCGCCGGCGCCGCCCTCGCGGTCGGCGCCGTCCGCCTGCTCTACCCGGACGCCGCCGCGGTCGCCGGGGAGCTCGCCGACACCGGCCGCGGCGACCGCCGACACTCCTCCTCGGAAGGCACTCCATGACCTCCAGGCCGTCCGTCCTGTTCAGCTGCGTGCACAACGCCGGCCGGTCGGTCGCCGCGGCCGCCCTGCTGCGCCACCACGGCGGCGACCGCGTCGAGGTCCGCAGCGCGGGCTCGCAGCCGGGCACCGAGGTGAACCCGGTCGTCGCCCGGGTGCTCGCCGAGCGCGGCCTGCCGGTGACCGACCACACGCCGACCAGGCTGCGGTACGACCTGGTCGAGGCCGCCGACGTCGTCGTCACCATGTCGTGCGGGGAGACCTGCCCCTACGTGCCCGGCAAGCGGTACGAGGACTGGCCGGTCGACGACCCGAAGGGCCAGGACCTCGACACCGTGCGGCGCATCGTCGACGACCTCGACACCCGGGTCCGCGCCCTGCTCGCCGAGCTGGTGCCGCCGGTCGCGTAGGACCGGGGAGCCGCGCACGCTGTCCGGTGGGGACGCCGCCCGGATACCGTGCGCCCGTGGCGGCGGCCGGGGACGAGACGCCGGCCGGCGCTCCGCTCACCGACAGCCGTCCTCCCCGCCGTCGGCCGGTCCCGGCGTTCGCCGCCGGGGCCGCGGTCGGCCTCCTCGGCGGACTCGTCGGTCTGGGCGGTGCGGAGTTCCGGCTGCCGCTGCTGATCGGCCTGTTCGGGTTCCTCGCCCTGCAGGCGGTCGTCGTCAACAAGGCGATGAGCCTGGTCGTCGTCCTGGTCGCCGTCCCGTCGCGGCTCTCCGCGGTCCCGCTCGACGCCGTCGCCGCGCACTGGCCGGTCGCCGTCAGCCTGCTGGCCGGCAGCCTGCCCGGCGCCTGGGTCGGCGCGTCCTGGGCCACCCGGGTGCGCGCCGCGACCCTCCACCGGGTCCTCGGGGCCCTGCTGCTCGGCATCGCGGCGGTGTTCGCCGCCCACCACCTCGACGTCGTCCCCCACCCGGAGCTGCCCACCGCCGTGCAGGCCGTCGCGGGCGTGGTCGCCGGGTTCGGCATCGGGGTGGTGGCCGCCGTCATGGGCGTCGCCGGCGGCGAACTGCTCATCCCGACGATCACGGTGCTGTCCGCCGTCGACGTGAAGCTGGCGGGCAGCCTGTCGCTGCTGGTCAGCCTCCCGACGATGCTCGTCGCGTTCTCCCGCTACAGCCGCGACCAGGCGTTCGGCGTGCTGCGGGCCGACGGCCGCTTCGTCCTGGCGATGGCCGCCGGGTCCGTGGCCGGTTCGGTGGCCGGCGGCCTGCTGCTCGGCGCCGTGCCGGCGGTGGTCCTGGTGCCGGTGGTGGTCGCGCTGTTGCTCCTCTCGGCCGTGAAGGTCTGGCGGCACGGCTGACGGGCCGACGCGCCCGGCGGTGCCCGTCCCGCGGCGGCCCGGCGGGTAGATTCCCGGGCGCCGGCCCGTCCCCCTCCCGCGCGGACGGGCCGCACCGTGCCGCGCCGCGGGGCGCACCCCGGCGCAGCCCGCTGACCCGTGCCGAGGGAGGCCGCCAGCCGGCCGGCGCGACGTCCGACGGCGATCGACCGAGAGCGGAGCGGCTGGCCATGACAGCGACCGGGGACCTGCTGGGCCACCGGTACCGGCTCGGCACCATGATCGCCGGCGGCGGCATGGGCGAGGTGTGGCGCGCGCAGGACACGCTCCTGGAGCGCACCGTCGCGGTGAAGCTGCTGCGCCGGGAGTTCACCGGCGACCCGGCCTTCCTCCAGCGGTTCCGCGCCGAGGCCCGGCACGCCGCCCTGCTCAACGACCCGCACATCGCCGCGGTGCACGACTACGGGGAGGCCGAGGGGCCCACCGGGACCCTCCCCTACCTCGTCATGGAGCTCGTCCACGGCACCCCGCTGTCGGACCTGCTCGTGCAGCGGGGGCGGCTCGACGTCGCGCTCACGCTGCGGATCGTGCGCCAGACGGCGGCGGCGCTGGCGGCCGCGCACGCGGCCGGCGTCGTGCACCGCGACGTCAAGCCGGCCAACGTGCTGGTCACCGCCGACGGCGACGTGAAGATCACCGACTTCGGGATCGCCTGGTCGGCGTCGAGCCTGCACCTCACCCGGACCGGGCAGGTCCTCGGCACGGCGCACTACCTCTCCCCGGAGCAGGCCGACGGCGTCCCCGCCAGCCCGGCCAGCGACGTCTACGCGCTGGGCGTGGTGGCCTACCAGTGCCTGGCCGGCCGCGTGCCGTTCGACGGCGAGGGGCCGGTGCAGATCGCGCTGGCGAAGATCCGGCAGCCGGCCCCGCCCCTGCCACCGGACGTGCCCGGGGACGTGCGCGACCTCGTCGCGCGGGCCATGGCCCGGGACCCCGCCGCCCGGTTCCCCGACGGGGCGGCCCTGCGTGACGCCGTCGACGCGCTGACACCGGTCGCGGCGACCCCGCCGGAGGTCGAGGGGGACCGGCACGCCACGGCGGTGCTGCCGTTCCCGCTCGCGGCGACCGGATCCGCCACCGCTGCGCCCCCCGGCCCCTCCGCCGGCGACACCGCGGTGCACGAGGGCACCGCGCCGGAGGACCCGCCGCGCCGCCGCCGGGTGTGGCCGGCCGTCGCCGGCGCCGCCGTCGCGGCGGCCCTGGTCGCGCTCGGTGTCTCCGGCCTGCTCGGGAGCGCGGGCGAGGACGCGTCCTCCCCGCCGGCCGACGCCACGGCGGCGACCACGACCAGCAGCGCCCCCGCTCCGCCGAGCACGGTCCGGCTCGACCCCGCCGCGCTGGTCGGCCGGCCGGTGGCCGACGTGGAGGCCGAGCTCGCCGCCCTGGGCCTGCAGGTGCAGCGGCGTCCGCTCACCACCTCCGACGTCGCCGACGGGCTGGTCATCGCCGTCGACCCCGCCGGGGAACTGCTGCCCGGGCAGTCGGTGACGCTGACCCACGCCGTCGCCCCGCCCCCGGCCCCCGCCCCCACCGCCGCGCCCACCCCGGCCCCGGCGCCGGCGCCGCAGGAGACCGGGGACGACGGCGACGAGGACCCCGGCGACGGGAACGGCAACGGCCGGGGCCACGGGAACGGCAAGGACAAGGACAAGGACTGAGGGCCGGGGAAAGCCCGGGCATGGATCGGGCTCACCCGGTGTTGACCGGGAGTTGCCCCGCGGCCGACCGCGGCGGCCGCCGACCTCCGCACGACCGACCCGAGGACCCCTCCTGCCCGAGACCGCTCCCCCGCCGTCCACCGTCCGCCGCCGCGCGCGTCGCCCCGTCGCCGAGCGTCCCGCCGCGGACCAGGCCGTCGACCGCGCCGACCGCGCCGCCGCCCGGGACGCCGACCGCGAGGCCGCCCGCGCCGAGCGGCGCGCCCAGCAGCTGTGGGTGGAGGGCGCCGCGCCGGAACTGCCCGTCCGCACCACCCCGCCGCAGCGGGTCGTGTTCCACCTCGGCCCCACCAACTCCGGGAAGACGTACGAGTCGCTGCAGGCGCTGGCCGCCACCGGCTCGGGCGTCTACGCCGCGCCGCTGCGCCAGCTCGCCCACGAGGCCTACGCCAAGCTCGCCGCGGTGCTGCCCGAGGGCACCGTCGGCCTGTCCACCGGCGAGGAGGAGATCGACCCCGCCGCGCCGATCGTCTGCTGCACGGTGGAGAAGGCGCCCATGGGCGGCGAGCTGCTCGTCCTCGACGAGTCGCACTGGGTCGCCGACCCCGACCGCGGGCACCACTGGGCGCGGCTGCTGCTGACCGGCGAGTACCGCGAGATGCACCTGATCGCGGCGGCCGAGGCCCACCCGCTGCTGGCACCGCTGGTCGACGACGCCGGCGACGTCGAGGTCGTCCACCACCAGCGGCTGTCCCGGCTCGACGTGCTGCGGGCGCCGATCCGCACCACCGGCGTCCGCCCGCAGACCCTCGTCGTGGCGTTCTCCCGCAAGACCGTCTACGCCGTCGCCGCCGAGCTCGACCGGCACCGGCCGGGGCGGGTCGGCGTCCTCTACGGCGCGCTGCCCCCGGCCACCCGGCGGGAGGTCATCGACCGGTTCGTCACCGGCGAGCTCGACGTCCTGGTCACCACCGACGTCATCGGGCACGGCATCAACGTCCCGGCCACCACCGTGCTGTTCGCCGAGACGACGAAGTTCGACGGCGTCGAACTGCGGCCGCTGCGCACCTGGGAGACCGCGCAGATCGCCGGGCGGGCCGGCCGCTACGGCCTGACCGGGCACGGCACCGTCGGCGTCCTGACCGGCGTGCCGAAGCTGCGACCCTCGGCGGCGCTGGTGGCCGTCGGCGCGGAGGTCGCCCGCGGCGACCGGGCCAGCGACCTGCCCGAGCGCCGGCCGCGGCTGCGCCCCGAGCTCGAGGACCTCGGTGCGATCGAGGCCGTCGACCTGCCCGAGGCGCTGGTGCGCTGGCAGGCCTGGGCCCGCGCCGCCACCCGCGACCAGGCCATGACCCCCGACGACGTCGGCCCGCTCGTCCTGCGGGTGCAGGCGCTGCTGCCGCTGCTGCGCGGCCCGCTCGGCGCCGCCGGTGACCTGCACACCGTCTGGCGGCTGGTGAACCTGCCCATCGACTACAGCCCACCGCGGCGCACCCGCTGGCTGGTGCTGGCCCGCGCCGCGCTGCGGCACGCGGTCGGCCTGCCGGTCCGCCCCGAGCTGGTGCTGCCCGACGTCCCGGTCGACGGCGGGGTCGAGGACTTCGAGCAGGCCGCCGCGGCCGCCCGGGACGCCCAGACGCTGCTGCGGCAGTTCCCCGGCGTGGCCGGCCTGGACAGCGACGACGCCGCGTGGGTCGAGGAGGAGTGCGCCGAGGCGATCAGCGAGCTGCTGCCCGACGCCATCGCGGTCAGCCGGTCCAGCGCCTGCGTCGAGTGCGGCACCGCCATCGCGCCGTGGTTCTCCACCTGTAGGCCGTGCAGCGCACCCCGCGGACGGGCCCGCGACGGCCACCCCCGCGCCGGCGGCCGGGACACCCGGCACGACGGACGGCGAGGCCCTCGCCCGGGCTCCCGGCAGGGCCGCCGTCCCACCCGCAGCGGCCGGGGCTGACCCGGTCCCCCTCCCGAGGCCTGAGCGCGCCCGGCGCGCTCAGGCCTCCGGGGGTTCGCCCGGGGACAGCAGGCGGTCGTAGACCAGGGCCGCGAGGACGCCGCCGACGACGGGCGCCAGCAGGTAGATCCACAGCGACGACAGCTGCCCGGCCAGCACGTTCGGCCCGAAGGCGCGCGCGGGGTTCACCGCCCCGCCGGTGAGCGGCCCGGCGGCGAAGACCGCGGCGGCCAGCGCGAAGCCCACGGCCACCGGCGCGATCGAGGACTCGGCGCGGTCGTCGGTGGCGACCGAGACGACGACCAGCACCAGCACGAAGGTCACCAGCGCCTCGGCCAGGAACGCCTGCCCCGACGAGACCCCCTCCTGTGGCGTCGTGGCGCCGAGCACCGCCTCGCTGCGGGCGGCTGCGCCGTAGACCGCCCACGTGGCCGCCGCACCGGCGAGGCCACCGGCGAGCTGCGCGGCGACGTAGGCGCCGGCCGCCCGCCACGGGAAGCGTCCCGTCACCGCCAGGCCGAGGGTCACGGCGGGGTTGAGGTGGCACCCCGAGACGTGCCCGAGGGCCGCGGCGAGCGCGGTGAGGGTCAGGCCGAAGGCGAGCACCACGCCCAGCAGCTCGTAGAGGCTGCTGCCGGTGGCGGGCCCGGCCACCACCACGCTGGTGCCGACGAACACCAGGATCGCCGTCCCGACGAACTCGGTGAGAGCCGTGCGCCCCACCCTCGGCCCGATCCTGCTGCCGTAGAGACCGGTGGCCACGGCACCTCGGTCGGTCCTGCTCGATGCCATCGCGCGATCCCCGTCCCCCGCGGCACGCCCTGCGCCGCCTCCCGGCGCGCGGTAGCCGGACGATCACGCGGGCAAACGGACGACCGCGTCTCGCAGGTCAGCGCGCGGGGTCACCGGCGTCGACCGGCTCGCCGGGCCGCTCCCGCTGCACCGGCGTCCCGACGACGCCGTGCAGGTGGCAGGCGGCCGCGTGCCCGGGCGCGGACCCGACCGGCTGCAGCGCGGGGTCGATGTCGGGGCAGGGCTCGAAGACGTCGGGGCAGCGGGTGCGGAAGCGGCAGCCGCTGGGCACCCGCGACGGCGAGGGGACGTCGCCGCGCAGCACGATCCGCCGCCGCGAGCGCTCGAGCTGCGGGTGCGGCAGCGGCACTGCCGACAGGAGCGCCCGGGTGTAGGGCATCTGCGGTTCGGCGGCGACGGCGGCCGCGGGCCCGACCTCGACCACCCGGCCCAGGTACATGACCGCGATCCGGTCGGACACGTGTCGCACCGCCGACAGGTCGTGGGAGATGAACAGCAGCGTGAGCCCCAGCTGCCGCTGCAGCCGGCGCAGCAGGTTGAGCACCTGGGCCTGCACGCTGACGTCGAGGGACGCGATCGCCTCGTCGCACACCAGGAAGTCCGGTTCCCCCGCGAGCGCCCGGGCGATGCCGACCCGCTGCCGCTGACCGCCGGAGAACTCGTGCGGGTACCGGGCGGCGACGCCCGGGTCGAGGCCGACGAGCTCAAGCAGCTCGCGCACCCGCGCGGCGCGCGCCTGCCGCCCGGGGTGCAGGCCGTGGACCTCCAGCGGCTCGCCCACCGTCTGCGCCACGGTGCGCCGCGGGTCGAGGGAGGCGAAGGGGTCCTGGAACACCATGCCGGCGCGGCGGCGCAGGTCGCGCAGCTGCGCCCGCGACATCGCGGTGACCTCGGCGCCGTCGAAGGTGACCGTGCCGCCGGTGGGCCGGACCAGCCGCAGCAACGCGTTGCCGAGCGTGGACTTGCCGCAGCCGGACTCCCCCACCAGCCCCAGCGTCTCGCCGCGGTACACGTCGAGGTCGACGCCGTCGACGGCGCGCAGCAGGCCGGTGCTGCGGCGCAGCAGCCCTCCGGAGCGGATCGGGAAGTGCACCTCCAGCCCGCGCGCGGAGACCAGCACCTGCCGCTCGGCCGACGTCACGACGCGCTCCCCTCCGCGCACCAGGTGGCCGCCCGGTGCGGCAGCCCGCGGCCGCCGGGACCGACGAGGGCCAGCGGCGGCTGCTCGGTCTCGCAGCGGGCGTCGCCCCGCACCGGGCACCGCGGCCAGAACACGCACCCGGCCGGCAGGTCCGTGGGCGGCGGCGGGGTGCCGGCGATCGTGGCCAGGTCGCCGCCGTCGTCGGCGGCGAGGTCGGGCAGCGCGCCGAGCAGGCCGCGGGTGTAGGGGTGCGCCGGCCGCTCGAGGACGTCGTCGACCGTGCCGTCCTCGACGCAGCGCCCGCCGTACATGACCAGCACCCGGTCGGCGGTGCCGGCGACGACGCCGAGGTCGTGGGTGATCCAGACGACGCCGGTGCCGTGCTCGGTCTGCAGCCGCTCGACCAGGTCGAGGATCTGCGCCTGCACGGTGACGTCGAGGGCGGTGGTGGCCTCGTCTGCGATGAGCAGCGACGGGGAGTTGGCCAGCGCGATCGCGATGACCACCCGCTGCCGCATGCCGCCGGAGAGCTCGTGGGGGAACCGGTCCACCGCCCGGCCGGGGTCGGGCAGGCCCACCTCGCCGAGCAGCTCCACCGCCCGCGCCCGCGCCGCGGCCCGGGACACCCGGCCGTGCGCCCGCAGCCCCTCGCCGAGCTGGCGGCCCACGGTCAGCACCGGGTTGAGCGAGGTCATCGGGTCCTGGAAGACCATGCCGACGCCGGGGCCGCGGACCTGCCGCAGCCGCTCGGGGGACATGGTCAGCAGGTCCTCGCCGTGCAGCAGCGCGCGACCGCTCACCGTCGCCGTCCGCGGGGGCAGCAGGCCCAGCAGCGCCAGCACCGAGACGCTCTTGCCGCTGCCGGACTCCCCCACGACGGCGACGGTCTCGCCGGGGCCGACCGAGTACCCCAGCCCGTTGACCACGTGCGCCGTCCCCCGCGGGGTGCGCAGCCGCACCCGCAGGTCCTCGACCTCCAGGACCGGGTCGACGGTGGGTTCGGGCAGGGCGCTCACCGGCCGCCCCCGGCCATCAGCGTGCGCTGGCGGGGGTCGAGGACGTCGCGCAGGCCGTCGCCGAGCAGGTTGAAGCACAGCACCGTGACCACGATCGCCAGGCCGGGGAAGACGGTGTACCACCAGGCCTGCTCGATGAAGCCGCGGCCGTCGGCGAGCATCAGCCCCCACGACGGCTCGGGCCGGCGCGGGCCCAGGCCGAGGAAGGACAGCGCCGCCTCGGCCAGCACGGCGAAGGCCAGGCTGATCGAGGTCTGCACGATGATCGGCGGGGCGGCGTTGGGCAGCACGTGCCGGGTGACCAGCCGCCAGTCCGAGGCACCCACCGACCGCGAGGCCCGCACGTAGACCTCCTCGCGCACGCCGAGCACGCTGGCGCGGGTGACGCGGGCGAAGATCGGCACGTAGACGATGCCGATGGCCAGGATCGCGTTGGCCGGCCCGGCACCGCGGATGGCCACGATGGCGATGGCCAGCAGCACCGCGGGGAAGGCGAACAGCACGTCCATCAGCCGCATGAGCGTGTCGTCGACCCACCGGCCGTAGAAGCCGGCCAGCAGGCCGATGAGGGTGCCCACGACGAGGGCGAAGGCGACGGAGAGGAAGCCCACCCGCAGCGACGTCGCCGCGCCCAGGATCACCCGGCTGAACACGTCGCGGCCGAACTCGTCGGTGCCGAACGGGTGCGCCCAGCTCGGCGGCTGCAGCTGCCGGCTCGGGTCCTGGTCGTTGGGCCCGTCGGGCGCCAGCGTCTCGTCGAAGACCGCGACCAGCACGATCAGCAGCAGCACGACGGCGGAGACGGCGGCGGTCGGGTTGCGTGCGAGCAGGCCGAGGGTCTCCCGCCAGCGCGGCCGCGGCGGTGCCGCCGCGGGGATCGGCTCGGACGGCGGGGGCTGGGCGGGGGTGGCGCCCGGCGTGGGGAGCTGGGTCATGAGCGGGAGATCCTCGGGTCGATCCGGCCGTAGAGCAGGTCCACCAGCAGGTTGATCACCAGGAACACCAGGGCGAACAGCAGCACCGCGCCCTGCAGGACCGGGAAGTCGCGGTCGCGCACGGCCTGGTAGGCCAGCTGCCCGAGCCCCGGCCAGGAGAAGACGATCTCCACCACGACGACGCCGGACAGCAGGTAGGCCAGCTGCACGCCGGTGACGGTGACCAGCGGCAGCAGCGCGTTGCGCAGCACGTGCCAGGTGAGCACCTGGCGGGTGGGCACGCCCTTGGCCTGGGCGGTGCGGACGTGGTCGGCGCCCAGCGCCTCGAGCGTGCTCGACCGGACGAACCGGGTGAGCACCGAGCCGGAGACCACCCCGGTGGCGATCGCGGGGAGGACCAGGCGCTGCAGCCAGCCCAGCGGGTCCTCGGTGAGCGGGACGTAGCCGCCCGAGGGCAGCCAGCCCAGCGTCCCGGCGAAGACCAGGATGAGCACGATCGACAGCCAGAAGTCCGGCACCGAGATGCCGATCTGGCTGACGACGGTGGCCAGCCGGTCGACGAGCGAGCGCGGGTGCAGCGCCGACAGCATCCCCAGCGGCAGCGCGATGACCAGCGCCACCAGCAGCGCGGCGAAGGCCAGCGTCAGCGTCGCGGGCAGCCGCTCGGCGATCAGCGCCGTCACCGTCTCCCCGCTGCGGAAGCTCACCCCCAGGTCGCCGGTCACCGCCCGGCCGGCCCAGGTGAGGTACTGCTCGACCAGGGGGAGGTCCAGGCCGCTGCGCTCCCGCAGGGCGTCGTAGGTCTCCTGGGAGTACCGGGTGCCCAGCGCCAGCCGGATGGGGTCGCCGCGCACCATGTGGATGAGGGAGAAGACCAGGACGCTGACGCCGGCCAGGACCACCAGGGCCTGGCCGGCGCGCCGGAGCAGGTACCCGGTCAGGGCAGCTCCACCGTCTCGAAGTTGATCGCCGCGTCGGCCCGCACCTGGTAGCCGGTCAGCCCGGCCGCCCAGGCCTGCACCTCGTCGGGGTTGTAGAGGTACAGGTAGCTGACGTCGTCGACGATGATCCGCGCGGCCTGGTCGTAGAGGTCCTTGCGGATGGCCTGGTCGGGCTCGGTGGCCGCCTGGGTCAGCAGGGTGTCGACCTGCGGGTTGTTGTAGCCCTGGTAGTTGCTGCCGCCGGTGGACAGGTGCTGGTTCTCGTAGAAGTCCGCCGGGTCGATGTTGCCGATCCAGCTGAGCAGGAAGGCGTCGAAGTCCCCCTGCGACTGGCGGTCGAGCCAGGTGGCCAGGTCCTCCTCCTGGATCTCCACCTCGACGCCGATGGGCTGCAGCTGGCTGGCGATCACCTGCGCGGCGGCCACCGTCTCGGGGATCTCGTCGGTGACCATCAGGCCCATCGTCAGCGGCGTCTGCACGCCGGCCTGCGCGAGCAGCTGCCGGGCGGCCTCCTGGTCCGGGGTGAACGGCGCGTAGTCCAGGTACCAGGGGCTGCCCTGGGGGATGGCGGTCTCGTTGGGCTGCGCGGCGCCGAAGCGGGCGGCCTGGGTGACCTCCTCGCGGTCGACGGCAGTGGCGATCGCCCGGCGCACGTCCCGGTTGTCGAACGGCGGGACCCGGTAGTTCATCGACAGGTAGTAGTACTCGACGCTGGTCACCGAGCCGATCTCGACGGCGTCGTCGTCCTGCAGGGACTCGATGTTCTGCGGCGGGACGTTGTCGGTCCACTGCACCTCGCCGTTGCTGAGCGCGGTGAGCGCCGCGCTCGGCTCGGTGATGTAGCGGAACTCGACGCCGTCGACGGTGGGCGCGCCGCCCCAGTGGTCGGCGAAGGCGGTGAGCACGGTGGCGTTGGCGTCGGAGCTCTCGAGCTCGAAGGGCCCGGTGCCGTTGGCCTCGGTCTGCAGGTCGAGGTCCTCGGCGGCGTTCTCCGGGAGGATCGCCATGCCCTTGAACGAGCCGATGAGCTCGAGCAGGTTGGGCGTGGGCCGGGTCAGCGTGAGGACGACGGTCCGCGGGTCGGGCGCGGTGACGTCGGCGACGGTGGCGAAGCGGTAGGCGTTGGCCAGCTCCTCGTCGATGATCCGCCGGTAGCTGTAGACGACGTCGGCGGAGTCGAACTCGCTGCCGTCGTGGAACGTGACGCCGTCGCGGAGGGTGAACGTCCAGCTGAGCCCGTCGGGGCTGGTGGTCCACGACTCGGCCAGGCTCGGCTGCATGGTGAGGTCCTCGGCGTCCGGCACGACGAGGGTGTCGTAGACGTTCTCCAGCACCTGGAAGCTCGCGTAGGCGTTGGTGGCGTGCGGGTCGAACTGGTCGGGCTGGGCACTGACCGCGGCGACCAGCACGTTCTCCCCGCCGCCGCCCCCGCCGGTGTCGACGCTCTCCCCTCCTCCGCAGGCGGAGAGGACCAGGGCCGCGGCCGCGGCGAGGGGCAGGAACCGGTTCGTACGCACGCGGACCTCCGGGGGTCGGGGCGGTGTCGTCCGCCTCCGACCCTGGCCCTGTCGCTCCGGCCGTGCCAAACGAGAACCCGATCGTTACGTTCCGTCGACCTCCCGGGCGGGGAGTCCCCGTGCCGTGCGCACGCTGCTCGCCGGAGGCCGGCTGCTCGACGCCGGCGGGGCCACCGAGGACGGGTGGGTGCTGCTCGACGGCGACACGATCACGGCCACCGGCACGGGGCCGCCCCCGCCGGCCGAGCAGACCGTCGACCTGTCCGGCGCGGAGCTGACCCCGGGGTTCGTCGACCTGCACGCGCATGGGGGCGGCGGGTCCTCCTTCGACGACGGCCCCGACGCGATCCGGCGGGGCCTGGCCGCGCACCGGGCCGCGGGCACCACCCGGTCGGTGGTCAGCCTCGTCGCCGCGCCGGTCGGGGAGCTGGCGGCGTCGCTGGCCGGCATCGCCGACCTCGCCGAGGAGGACCCGACCGTCCTCGGCGCCCACCTGGAGGGGCCCTTCCTGGCACCGGCCCGCTGCGGCGCCCACGACCCCCGCCACCTGCGGGTCCCCACCGCCGGCGACGTCGCCCGGCTGCTGGCCGCCGCCCGGGGCACGCTGCGGCAGGTCACCATCGCGCCGGAGCTGCCCGGGGCGCTGGAGGCGGTGCGCGCGTTCACGGCCGCGGGCGTCGTCGTCGCCGTGGGGCACACCGAGGCCGACGCCGCGCTGACGGCGGCCGCGTTCGACGCCGGTGCCCGGCTGCTCACCCACGCGCTCAACGCCATGCCCGGCCTGCACCACCGCGAGCCCGGCCCGGTCGGCGCGGCGCTGGCCGACCCCCGGGTCACCCTCGAGCTGGTGCTCGACGGGGTGCACGTGCACCCCGTCGTCGCGCGGTTGCTGGTGGCCGGCGCGCCGGGGCGGGTCGCGCTGGTCACCGACGCGACGGCCGCCGCCGGGGGCGCCGACGGCGGGTACCGCCTCGGCGGGCGAGCGGTCACCGTGCGCGCCGGCCGGGCGGTGCTCACCGGGACCGGCACGCTCGCCGGGTCCACGCTCACCCAGGACGCCGCGCTGCGCGCCGCCCTCGCCGCCGGCGTCGACCCGGTCACCGCGGTCACCGCGCTCACCGCGACGCCCGCCCGTGTGCTGGGCCTGGGTCACCGGCTCGGCCGGCTGGCCCCCGGGTGCGCGGCCGACGTCGTCGCGCTGGGACCGGACCGGTCCGTCACCGCCGTCTGGGCGTCCGGCCGGCGGCTCCGCTGAGCGGGACCGGCGGGCTCACTCGGCCGGGGGCAGCCCGCCGTTGACCGTCACCGCGTCGACGGCGCCGTGCCCGACCTCCCAGCGGTCGAGCAGCTGCTGGTAGACGCCGTCGTCGACGAGCCGCTGCAGCGCCCGGGTCAGCGTGTCGCGCAGCTCGGGCCGGTCGGTGGCGACGGCGATGCCGTAGAGCCCCGGCTCGTACTGCGTGTCGGAGACCAGCTGGAAGCTGCTCTGCGTCCGCGGGTCGGTGGTCACGAACACCGCCGGCGGGTAGTCGGCGACGACGGCGTCGGCGCGGCCGGTGCGCAGCTCGAGCAGGGCGTCGTCGTTGGTGGGCAGCTCGTGGACGTCGATGCGCCCGGCGCACGAGGACTGCGCGCGCTCGAGCAGCCCGACCTGCACCGTCCCGGCCTCGACGGCGACGCTGCGCCCGCACAGCCCGGCCAGGTCGTGGATGCCGTGCGGGTTGCCCCGCGTGACGACGATCGAGGACCCGGCGCGGAAGTAGTTGACGAAGTCGGCCTGCTGCTCGCGCTCGGCGGTGTCGGTGACCGCGCTCATGACCAGGTCGAACCGGTCCTCGGCGAGGTCGTCGAGCAGGGTGTCGAACGAGGAGGCCTCGAACCGCACCTCCACGCCGAGCAGGTCGCCGAGCGCGGCGCCGAGGTCGGGCTCGAAGCCGACGATCGTGCGCCCGTCGGGGCCGAACGACGACGCCGGCGGGTAGGACGGGTCGTTGGCCACGGTGAGGACGCCGCTGTCGCGGACCTCCTCGGGCAGCGCGGCGTGCA
This sequence comes from Geodermatophilus sp. SYSU D00814, assembly GCF_054050055.1. NCBI lineage: Bacteria > Bacillati > Actinomycetota > Actinomycetes > Geodermatophilales > Geodermatophilaceae > Geodermatophilus > Geodermatophilus sp. SYSU D00814. The sequence goes on along the minus strand of NZ_JBJGYP010000018.1, from coordinate 13,826 downwards.
GCCGCTGGTCCACGCTCACCGCCGGTGCGGCGTCGGGGTCGGGTGCGGCCGGGTCCGCCGCGGCGCCGCAGCCGGCGGCGAGCAGGACGGCGGCGAGGACGGCGGTGCCGGTGAGGGCACGGTGGGTGCGGGTCACGCGAGGACCTCCACGGAGGGCGCGGACACCGCTGCGGCCGCGCGGGAGAGCTCCGGCCACGGGCGCGGCCGGGAGAACAACCAGCCCTGGGCGCGGTCGCAGCCGACCGCCCGCAGCCAGGCCGCGACGGCGGGCGTCTCCACGCCCTCCGCGCAGACCGACAGGCCCAGGCCGTGCGCGAGCTCGACGAGGGACCGCACGACGGCGGCGTCCTCGGCCGAGACGTCCACGCCGGTGACGAAGACGCGGTCGACCTTCACCTCGGTCAGCGCCAGCGAGCGCAGGTGCGACAGGCTGGCGAAGCCGACGCCGAAGTCGTCGAGCGCGGCGCCGAAGCCGTGCGCGGCCAGCTCGGCCAGGCACGCCGAGGCGGTGGCGAGGTCGGCCGGCAGCGCGGTCTCGGTCACCTCGAGGTGCAGCCGCGCCGGCGGCACCCCTGCCTCGGCGGCGAGCCGGGCGACGGTGGCGGCGAACCCGGGCGTCTCGAGGTTGCGCACCGAGACGTTGACCGACACCGTCCACTCCTCGCCCACGGCGCTCCAGGCGGCGCAGTCGGCCAGCGCCTGCCGCAGCACCCACTCGGTGAGCGCGCCCATGACGCCGGACTGCTCCAGGGCCGGCAGGAAGTCACCGGGACCGAGCAGCCCGCGGACCGGGTGCTGCCAGCGCAGCAGCGCCTCGACGCCGACGGTGCGCCCGGAGGTCAGGTCCACCTGCGGCTGGTAGTGCAGCCGCAGGTCGCCGTCGGCCAGGGCGCGGCGGACGTCGTGCTGCAGGGCCGGCGAGTGCGGCGAGGGGGCGGTGGCACGGGGGTCGAAGACGACGACCCCGGTCGCGCCGCGCTTGCCCTGGTACATGGCGGCGTCGGCGCAGGTCAGCAGCGTCTCGACGTCGGTGGCGTCGGCCGGGTGCATGGCGATGCCGCAGCTGGCCTCGACGGTGAGCGGCACGTCCTCGACGACGGTCTCGACCGACAGCGCGTCGCTCACCCGCTGCACCAGCTCGCGGGCGTCGGCGGCGCAGTCCATGCCGGGCAGCAACAGGCCGAACTCGTCGCCGCCGAGGCGGGCCACGGTGTCCCCCGAGCGCACGGTGGCGGTCAGCCGGCGGCCGACCTCGACCAGCAGCTGGTCCCCGGCGTGGTGGCCGAGGGTGTCGTTGACCTCCTTGAACCGGTCGAGGTCGACGAGGACGACGGCGCCGGGCGTGCCGCGGCCGATCTCGGCGGCGACCCGGCGGGCGAACAGCTCGCGGTTGGCCAGCCCGGTCAGTGGGTCGTGCAGGGCGTCGTGCTCGGCCTGCGCGGCCTGGCGGCGCAGCCGGCGCGTGGTCGACCAGGAGATCCCGGCGAGCACGACGTAGAGCGCGGCGAGGCCGGCGCCCAGGCGCCAGTAGGTGCGGGTGGTGGCCGCCTCGACCTGCGCGGCGACGGTGTCGTAGGGCAGCAGCAGCTCCAGGACGCCGACCGAGCGGCCGGAGGAGTCGGCCACGATCGGCTGCAGCACGCGGATCATCCGCCCGACGGCCATGCCCTCGCCGTCGAGCAGGGCGACGTCGGTGCCGCCGGTCGCGGCCGTGGCGAAGGCGGTGCTGCCGGCCGGGACGACGCCCTCGCCGGCGGGGTAGTCGGGCAGCGCGGTCTCCGGGCCCGTGGCGCCGTCGTCGGCGAAGACCACCGCGCCGGAGAAGTCGCGCAGCCGCAGCCGCAGGATCGAGCCGCGGAAGACGGCCAGGTCGGTGGCCGTCTGCAGCCGCAGCAGCTCCGCGCCGCTCACGCCGGCGGCGAGGTCCCGCCCGCGCAGGGCCGGGGCGATGGCCATCTCCTCGACGACGGCGGCCTGGGCGTGGCCGTACTCGAGCGCGCGGTCGACGGCGTCCTGCCGGATGCCCGCCGCGAGCCCGGCACCCAGCAGGACGACGGGCACCAGGCTGGCCGCGGCGTAGGCGGCGAACAGCCGGGTGCCGACCGCCTGGGCGACTCGGGACCGGATCACGGAGACCTGATCGGCCGGAACCCGCCGCGGGTCCACCCCCGCTCACCCGTCGGGGTGGGGAGCGTCCGGACCGGGCCTCGCCCGGGCGGGAGGATGGTCGGTCGTGAGCACCCTCGCCGCGGCCACCGAGACCCTGCACGTGCCGGCCGCCGTCGACCTCGCGGCGATCGTGGTCGGCGCGCTGACCGGCGGGCTGCTCGCCGCGCGCGAGGGGTTCGCCGTCTCCGGCGTGCTGCTGCTGGCCGTCAGCGGCGGCCTGGGCGGCGGCCTCATCCGCGACGTGCTGCTCGCCCAGGGCCCGCCGGTGGCGCTGACGAACCGCAGTTACCTGCCCGCCGTGGCGATCACCGCGATGGTCACCTTCTACTTCTCCGGCTGGCTGTCCCGGCTCACCGCGCTGCTGGTGGTGCTCGACGCGCTCACCCTCGGCCTGTTCACCGTGATCGGCGCCCAGAAGGCCCAGCTCGCCGGGCTGCCCAGCGCCTCGGTGGTCTTCATCGGGACGCTGACCGCCGTCGGCGGGGCGGTGATCCGCGACGTGCTGCTCGCCCAGCGCGCCGACATCGTGCAGCCCGGCCCCTACAACGCCGTCGCCGCGCTCCTCGGCGCCGCGGCGCTGACCGTGCTCGCCGGCCCGCTCGGGCTGGACCCGATCCCCGTCGCGCTGGTGGTCATCGCCCTGGTCTCCGGGCTGCGGGTGCTGTCGGTGTGGCGCGGGTGGGAGGCGCCGGTCGCCGTCGACCTGCCCGGCCGCGCCCGCACCCGGCTCGCCCGCAGCGGCCGCACCCGCCGCCGGCGCGGGCGGGGCTGACGGGCGGGGTCGCCCCCTCCCGGGGCAGGATCGGGCGGTGACCGGACCCTCGCGCGAGCACGACGTCGTCCTCTTCGGTGCCACCGGGTACGTCGGCCGGCTGGTCGCCGGCTACCTGGCCGAGAACGCGCCGCCCGACCTGCGGGTGGCGCTGGCCGGCCGGTCCCGCGAGCGGCTGGCCGCGGTCGCCGCCGAACTGCCCGCCGCCGGCCGCGACTGGCCGCTGCTGGAGGCCGACAGCGCCGACCCCGCCTCGATGACCCGGCTGGCCGAGAGCACCCGGGTGCTGGTCACCACGGTCGGCCCCTACCAGCGCCACGGGCTGCCGGTGGTCGAGGCCTGCGCCCGGGCCGGCACGCACTACGCCGACCTGACCGGCGAGGTGGCGTTCGTCCGCCGCGCGATCGACCGCTGCGACGCCGTCGCCCGGGAGACCGGCGCCCGCCTGGTGCACGCGGCCGGCTACGACTCCATCCCCTCCGACCTGGCGGTGTTCCTCCTGGCCGAGCGGGCCCGCGAGGACGGCGCCGGCGGGCTCACCGACGTCCGTCTCGTGGCCAGCCTGCGCGGCGGGTTCAGCGGCGGCACCGTCGACTCGGTGCGCGGGATGATCGAGGACGCCGCCCGCGACAAGGCGGTGCGCCGGCTGCTCGCCGACCCCTACTCGCTGTCCCCCGACCGCGCCGCCGAGCCCGCCACCCGCCAGCCCCCGGACGCGGCCCCGCCCGCGCTCGCCGCCGACGGCCGCTGGACCGCGCCGTTCGTCATGGCGTCGTTCAACACCCGGATCGTGCGGCGCAGCAACGCGCTGCAGGAGTGGGCATACGGGCGCGGCCTGCGCTACGGGGAGTCGATGAGCGCCGGCCGCGGCCTCACCGGGGCGGTCACCGCCGCGGGGATCACCACCGGCCTGGCCGCCGCCGTGGGGGCGCTCGCCTTCCCGCCCACGCGCCTGCTGGTCGACCGGCTGCTGCCCGCCCCGGGCACCGGCCCGTCGGAGTCGGTGCGGGAGAAGGGCTGGTTCCGCATGGTCGTCGACGCCGACACCGAGGGCGGCCGGCACTACCGCGCCACCGTGTCGGGGAAGGGCGACCCGGGCTACGCGGCGACGTCGGTCATGCTCGGGCAGGTCGCACTCGGCCTGGCCCTCGACGGCGACCGGCTGCCCGACCGGGCCGGGTCGCTCACTCCCTCGACCGCGCTCGGCGGCGTGCTGGTCGAGCGGCTGCGCGCGGCCGGGCACACCTACGAGGTCACCGCTCTCTGACGCGAACCGAACCCGTGCACTTCCGCGGAAGTGCACGGGTAGGACCGTGCACTTCCGCGGAAGTGCACGGGAGGTGTCAGAGCACGCGGACGGCGAGCAGCGCGACGTCGTCCTCGGCGTCGGGGAGGAACAGCCGCTCCAGCACCCGGTCGCACAACCGCTCAAGCGGCAGGTCGGCGGCGTCGCGCAGGACGGCGAGGAGCTGCTCGGTGCCGGCCTGCAGGTCGCGGTCGCGCCGCTCGATCAGCCCGTCGGTGTGCAGCAGCACCGTGCTGCCCACCGGCAGGACGGCGCTGTGGTCGGTGCGCGGGCGGCCCGGGTCCACGCCCAGCAGCAGGTCGGCCGGCCCGGGGGCGAGGACCCGTACGCTCCCGTCGGGGTCGACGACGACCGGCGGCGGGTGGCCGGCGCTCGACCAGTGCAGCACGGCATCGTCGGGGCCGGTGCGGTCCAGCCGCGCCACCAGCGCGGTGGCCATCGCGCCCAGCGCCAGGCGGTCGGCGGCCCGGTCGAGCTGGCCGAGGACCTCGGCCGGATCGGCGCCGCTGGCGTGGCTGATGCCGCGCAGCAGCCCCCGGAACTGGCCCATCAGCGCGGCGGCGTTGCGGTCGTGGCCGACGACGTCGCCGATGACGAGGACGGTGCCGCCGAGCACCCCGGGGAAGGCGTCGTACCAGTCGCCGCCCACCTCGGCGCCCTCCGACGCCGGGACGTAGCGCACGACGATGTCGAGGCCCTCGGGCCGCGGCGGCGCGGTGAGCATGCTGCGCTGCAGGGCGTGCGCCAGCCCGCGCTGCTGCTCGTACAGCCGCGCGGTCTGCAGCGCCAGGCCGGCGCGCCGGCCCACCTCGGCGGCGGTCTCGACCTCCCCCGGCGTGTGCGGCCCCCGCTCGGCGCCGTTGGCGGTGCCCAGCGCGCCGATGACCTCCCCGCGGGCCACCAGCGGCACGATCAGCGCCGAGTGCGGCGCCAGCCGCAGCAGCGCCTGCTGCGCCGCGGGGTCGTGCAGCGCCTGCCGGATCCGCTCGACGTCGACCTCCGGCACCACCAGCGGGCGGCCGGTGCGGGTCACGACCCGGGCGGCGTGCTCGTCGGTCATCCCGTGGACCATCGCCCCGACGTACTCCGCCACGGCCCCCCGCTGGGCGGGATCGCGGTGGGACCAGGCCATCTCGTGCAGCCGGCCCTGCTCGTCGGTGACGACGATCCAGCACCAGTCGGCCAGCGCCGGCACCACCAGGTCGGCCAGCCGGCCCAGCTGCTCGGTGATGTCCAGGCTCCCCGACAGCACCCGGCCGGCGTCGGCCAGCAGCTGCAGCCGCTGGTTCGCCTCGGCCATCGCGGCGACGGCGGCCGCCCGCTCGGCGTCGGCCCGCAGCCGGGACACGCTCAGGGCGATCTGCGCGGTCAGCGCGTCGAGCAGCTCGACGTCGACGTCCTCGAAGGCGTGCTCGGTGTCCCAGACGACGACGAAGCTGCCCAGCAGCCGGCCCTCCACCCGCAGCGGCAGGGCGGCGAGGGCGCGCAGGCCGAGAGCCGGACCGACCTCGGCCATGCGCGGGAACCGGGCGACGGCGTCGTCGAGGTCGGTGAGCAGCACCCGCTCGCCGTGGCGGGCGGCGTACTGGGTGGGCAGCTCGTCGTCGAGCTCGATCTCCAGCCCCTCCGGCGGGGCCTCCACCTCGGCCTCCGCCGCGGCGGCCGCGACCGTGTCGGCGAGCTGCCGGGCGAGGTAGAGCCGCAGCACCTCGTCGGTGTCGAAGGCGGCCAGCGCGCTCGACGAGGCCCCGAGCAGCCGGGCGCCGCGCAGCGTGATGTCGGCCAGCTGCGACAGCGCGGTGGCGTTGGCCAGCTCGGCGGCGACCTCGGCGACGGCGGCGGCGCGCTGGACGGCGGCCATCCGGCGGGCGGCCTGCTCGCGGGCGTCGGTGACGTCGACGACGGTGCCGAGGACCCGCACCGCGTCGCCGCGGGAGTCGCGCACGACGCGGCCGCGGGAGACCGTCCAGCGCACCGTGCCGTCGGTGTGCAGCGCCCGCGCCTCGACGACGTACTCCCCGGTGCCCCGCAGCGCGTCGGTCATGGCGTCGCGGACGGCGGCGTGGTCGTCGGGGTGGATGCGGTCGGCGAGCATCCCGTCGACGTCGGTGATCGTCAGCGGGCCGTCGAGCCCGTGGACCGCCGCGCAGCGCTCGTCCCAGTGCAGGACCCGCGTGCGCAGGTCGTGGTCCCAGATGCCGATCGCGCCGGCCTCGAGGGCGACCTCGAGGCGGACCCGGGAGGCCCCGATCGCCGACCGGGCGGCGGCGAGCTCGAGCTCGGCGACCACCGAGTCGGCCAGGTGCTCGAGCAGGGCGACGTCGTCGTCCTGCCAGGTGCGCGCCTGCCCGTCGTAGACGGCGAGGACGCCGATGACGTGGCCGGAGGCGGAGATCAGCGGGATGCCCAGGTAGGCGGTGACCTCACCGGCGGTGACGGCGGGGAGGTCGGACAGCCGCGGGTCGACGCGGGCGTCGGGGACCACCAGGGCCCGGCCCTCCCGCACGACGCACGCGGAGAACGCCCCGGTGAGCTGGGCCCGGCCACCGACGACCCCGGGCGGCAGGCCGTGTCCCCCGACGACGGTGTCCTGGTCGGTGAACACGGTGACCTTGGCGTGCCCGGCGCCGAGCAGGCGGGCGGCCAGCCCGGAGAGCCGGTCGTAGGCGGCGGGGCCGGGCACCTCGAACAGCAGCCGGCGCGCGGCGGCGACGCGCTGGGCGTCGTGCAGCACGTCGGCGGCAGGCGACGGCGCGGGGACGGACACGGCCCTCCTCGGCCCGGCGCGGCCCGGGCGGCCGCAGCCGACCATGCTGCCACGCGTGTAGCGGAACGGGACCGGCCGTCCACCCTCCCTCCCCGGACGGGTCGTCACCCGGCCGGGTGAGCCCGGCGCAGCCGCAGGTCGAGCGGCCGCCGGTCCGGGCCGATGGACGGCGCATGACGGGGATGCTGGCGCGGGCACTGCCGGACTGCCGGCCCCTGCTCGCCGACCCGGACGACCTGACCCTGGTCTTCCAGCCGGTCGTCGACCTCGCGCGGGCCCGCGTCGCCGGCTACGAGGCCCTGGCCCGGTTCCCCGGGACCGCCGGCCCCGACGTGTGGTTCGCCGCGGCGGCCGACGCCGGCGTCGCCGCCGAGCTCGAGGCGCTGGCGCTGCACAAGGCCCTCGCCGCGGTGCCCGGCCTGCCCGCCGACACCTTCCTCTCGGTCAACGTCAGCCCCCACCTGCTCGGCACCCGCCCGGTGCGGGCGGCGCTGGCCACCCGGCCGGACCTGCGCCGCGTCGTCGTCCAGCTGACCGATTCCGCACCGGTGGCCGACCTCGCCGCGCTGCGGGTGGAGGTCGCCGCGCTGCGGGCCCGGGGCGCCCTGGTGGCCCTCGACGACACCGGCTCGGGCTGGTCGGGACTGCGGCAGCTGGCGGCGCTGCGGCCCCAGCTGGTCAAGCTCGACCGGTCGCTGGTGGCCGGTGCCGACGCCGACCCGGTGCGGGTGGCGCTGGCCGGGGTGGTCGCCGAGTTCGCCGGCCGCATCGACGCCTGGCTGGTCGCCGAGGGGATCGAGACCCGTGGCGAGCTGGCCGCCTTCTCCCGGCTGGGCGTGCCGCTGGCGCAGGGCTGGCTGCTCGGCCGGCCCTCGCCCGGGTTCGCGCCGCTGACCCCGGAGGTCGTCGCGCTGGTCCGCGGCCAGGCCGCCCGCGCCCGGGCGGAGTCGACCGTGGCGAGCCTGCTGCGGCCGGTCCGCCAGTGCGAGGTCACCGAGGCCTCCCCCGGCGTCCCGCCGGTGGTGCTCGTCGGGCCGCAGGGCGAGCCGCTCGCGCTGCGGCTGACCGACCCGCGCACCGGGCTGGCGCACACCGCGCCGGTCTCGCTGTGCGCCCGGCCGACCGACGACGTCCCCGCCACGCTGCACCGGGCGCTGACCCGCCCGCCGGCCCACCGCTTCGACCCGGTGGTCTGCACCGACGCGACCGGCGCGGTGCTGGGCCTGCTGCGGGTGGAGGACCTCGCCTCCGCAGCGGCAGCCCGCTGACGGAGGACCCTCCTGCCCCCCGTCACTCGCACGCTCGCGGCGGGCCCCTGCAGGAGGGCCGCCCGCGTCAGTCGCTGGCGGCGGTGAGGGCGGCGCGCTCGTCGTCGGCGAGGACCAGGTCCAGCACCGGCAGCAGGTCGGCGACCTGGTCGACGTCGCGGGCGCTGGCGATCGGCGCGGTGACCATGGGCCGGTCGGCCAGCCAGCGCAGTGCCACCGCGGCCTGGCTGACCCCGTGCGCGGCCGCCACCTCCGCCAGCGCGGCGAGCACCCGGTCACCCCGCTCCCCCGCGTAGGCCTGCGCGCGCGAGGCCCGCGGCGAGTCGACCCGCTCGCCGGCCCGGTACTTGCCGGTCAGGAACCCCTTGGCCAGGCCGAAGTAGGGCAGGCAGCCCAGCCCGTGCGCGGCGACGACGTCGCGCAGGCCGTCCTCGTAGGCGGCGCGCTCCACCAGGTTGTAGTGCGGCTGCAGCGCGACGTACCGCGCGATCCCCAGCCGCTCGGAGGTCTCCAGCGCCTCGGTCAGCCGGGCCGGGGAGTAGTTCGACGCCGCGACGTGCAGCACCTTGCCCTCGCGCACCAGCTCGTCGAAGGCGGTGAGCGTCTCCTCCAGCGGCGTCGTCTCGTCGTCGTAGTGCGCGTAGTAGAGGTCGATCCGGTCGGTCCGCAGGTTGCGCAGCGACCGCTCGGCGGCGGCCTTCACCTCCGCGGCGGCCAGCGGGTGGGCCTTCTGCTGCGGGGAGGCCTTGGTCGCCACCACCACGCGGTCGCGCAGGCCGCGCTCGGCCATCCACCCGCCGAGGATCTGCTCGGAGCGGCCGTCGCCGTACATCTCGGCGGTGTCGACGAACGGGCGCTGCGTGCTGGGGACGGCGTCGACGAAGCGGTCCAGCACGGCCTGCGACGTCGGCTCGTCGGCGGTCCACCCGAAGACGTTGCCGCCCAGGCACAGGTCGCTGACGATCAGGTCGGTCCCGGGCAGCTGCGGCATGCGCCCACGCTATGTCGGACCCCGGGCGCCCGCCCCCGCTGGGACGGGTGGTACCGGCGGTCCTGCTGGGTGCGTTCGTGCCCCTGGACTGGCCAGATCCCCCGTCGTCGTGACACGGTGCCCCGGGCCGGACCCCCGCGTGGGGACCGGTCCGTCCCGGGCGACCGCCCGGGAGCGACCGGCCGCGCCGCCGCGGCCGGCACCGTCACCGGCGGCCCACCGAGCACCGGGCGGGCCGCGACCCCCACGAGAGGATCCCCGTGAACAAGGCCGAACTCGTCACCGCCATCGCCAAGCGCGCCGACGTGCCCAGCGCCACCGTGGACGCCGTCCTGTCGGGTCTGCAGGAGGAGCTCGTCGACGCGATCACCCGCGGCGAGAAGGTCGCCGTCTCCGGTCTGCTGACCGTCGAGCGGACCCAGCGGTCGGCCCGGACCGGCCGCAACCCGCAGACCGGCGAGTCGATCGACATCCCCGCCGCCAACACCGTCAAGGTCACCGCCGGCTCGAACCTGAAGAAGGCCGCCAGCAACGTCCCGGTGTGATCCGCGGCGTCCCCTGCGACGTCCCGGTGTGATCCGCGGCGTCGCCTGCGACGTCCCGGTGTGATCCGCCGGTCCCCGCCGGGGCGGCGCCTGCCTCCCTGTGACCCGCTGCACACCCATGGGTCAGGATGCGCAGGCAGGCGCCGCCCGAGGGGGACGGCTCCGGGACGGAGGCACGCGTGACGAGCGGACTGACCCACGACACCGACCCCGCCGAGGTCGGCCTCGACGGCACCCGGCTGGAGCGCCTCGACCGGCGGCTGGCCCGCTGGGTCGACGACGGGCAGCTGCCCGGCTTCCTGGTCACGGTGTCCCGGCACGGCCGGCTGGCGCACGTGGGCCGCTACGGCTCGCGGGACGTCGAGAACGGCCGGCCGGTCGAGGAGGACACCCGCTGGCGCATCTTCTCGATGACCAAGCCGGTCACCTCGGTCGCGGCGATGATGCTGTACGAGGAGGGCGCCTTCGAGCTCGGCGACCCGATCGCCCGGTGGCTGCCGGAGTTCGCCGAGACGCGGGTCTACGTGGCCGGGTCGGCGCAGAAGCCGGTCACCCAGCCGCAGATCGAGCCGATCCGCATCCGGCACCTGCTCACCCACACCTCGGGGCTGACCTACGGCTTCCACCACGCCCACCCGGTCGACGCCATGTACCGCGCGATGGGCCACGAGTGGGCCACCCCGCCCGGCGCCGACTCCGCCGAGGTCTGCCGGCAGTGGGCATCGGTCCCGCTGGTCTTCCAGCCCGGGTCGGAGTGGAACTACGGGGTCTCCACCGACGTGCTGGGCCGGCTGGTGGAGGTGGTCTCCGGCCAGACGCTCGACGTGTTCTTCCAGGAGCGGGTGTTCGGCCCGCTCGGGATGACCGACACCTCCTTCGGCCTGCGGGAGGGCGACGACGCCGACTCCCTCGCCCGGCTCTACGCGGCCGTCCCCGGGCAGCCCGGCGGAGCGCCCACCGGGTTCGCGCCGATCGACGCCATGGGCCAGGCGGCGCACTCCCAGCCCACGTTCCTCTCCGGCGGCGGCGGGCTGGTCTCGACGGCGGCGGACTACCTGCGCTTCTGCGAGATGCTGCGCCGCGGCGGCTCCTACGACGGCGGGCGGCTGCTGGGCCCGCGCACGCTGGCGCACATGGTGCGCAACCACCTGCCCGGCGACGCCGACCTGGAGACCTTCGGCCGGCCGCTGTTCGCCGAGACGCCGCTGCGGGGGGTCGGCTTCGGCCTGGGCTTCTCGATGGTGATCGACCCGGCGCGCTACGGCGGGGTCGCGAGCACCGGCGACTACAGCTGGGGCGGTGCGGCGTCGACGGCGTTCTACGTCGACCCGGTCGAGGACGTCGTCGTCACGTTCTTCACCCAGCTGCTGCCCTCGAGCACGCTGCCGATCCGCGCCTACCTGCGCGCCCTGGTCAACCAGGCGATCGTCGTCTGACCGTGCACTTCCGCGGATGTGCCCGGGGGACATCCGCGGCAGTGTACGGCCTCAGACGTAGCGGCGGAAGAGGATCGAGGCCACCATCGCCGGCTTCGGCGCCCCCTCGATCTCCATGGTGATGCCGAGGTTCATCTGGACGCCGCCGTCGAACTGCTTGGCGTCGTCGAGGGTCGCCGAGGCGCGGATGCGGGCACCGACCGGCACCGGCGAGATGAACCGGATCCGGTCGGCGCCGTAGTTGACGCCCATCCCGAAGCCCTTGGCGTCGATGATCTGCGCGGTCAGGGCCGACACCAGCGACAGCGTCAGGTAGCCGTGCGCGATCGGGCCGCCGAAGGGGCTCTCCCGCTTCGCCCGCTCGACGTCGACGTGGATCCACTGGTGGTCGTGGGTGGCCTCGGCGAACTGGTCGACCTGCTCCTGGGTGATCTCCAGCCAGTCGCTGTGCCCGAGGTGCTGGCCGACCTTCGCCAGCACGCCGTCGATGCCCTCCACGGTGGTCTGCGCCATCGCCTGTCCTCCTGTGTCCTCGATCGGTGTCGCTCGCGGTCTGGTTGGCTGACTCCACCACACCGGCGACGGGGACGGAGGCGACGGGTGCTGCGACTGGGCCGGCTGGACGTGCCCGACGGCGCTCTGGTGGTGATGGCCATCGTGAACCGCACGCCCGACTCGTTCTACGACCGCGGCGCCACCTACGAGCTCGCCGCCGCCGTCGAGCGGGTGGACCGGGTGGTCGCCGAGGGTGCGGACGTGGTCGACGTCGGCGGGGTGAAGGCCGCGCCCGGCGAGGAGGTCGACGCCGCCGAGGAGATCCGCCGCACCGTCGACCTGGTCGCCGCGATCCGGGCCGCGCACCCCGACCTGCCGATCTCCATCGACACCTGGCGGGCGGAGGTGGCGCGGGAGGTGCTCGCCGCCGGGGCCGACGTCGTCAACGACGCGTGGGGCGGCGTCGACCCGGAGCTCGCGGTGGTGGCGGCCGGGGCGGGCGCCGGGATCGTGTGCACGCACGCCGGCGGGCTGCCGCCGCGCACCCGGCCGCACCGGGTGCAGTACGACGACGTCGTGGCCGACGTCGTCGCGCGGACGACGGCGCTCGCCGACGCCGCGGTGGCCGCGGGCGTCGACCCCGAGCGGGTGCTGGTCGACCCGGGCCACGACTTCGGCAAGAACACCCGCCACTCGCTGGAGGCCACCCGCCGGCTCGGCGAGCTGGTGGCCACCGGATGGCCGGTGCTGGTGGCGCTGTCGAACAAGGACTTCGTCGGCGAGACCCTCGACGTCCCGCTGGAGCAGCGGCTCACCGGCACGCTCGCGGCGACGGCGGTCAGCGCGTGGCTGGGCGCCCGGGTGTTCCGCGCCCACGACGTCGCCGCGACCCGGCAGACGGTGGACATGGTCGCTGCCATCCGCGGCGACCGCCCGCCGGCGCGCACCACCCGCGGGCTGGCATGACCGGCGTGGTCCCCCTGGAGCCCGGCCCCGGCACGCTGCACGGCTGGTTCGACCGCGACCTGCCGCCGGCGCTCACCGTCGACCCGGGGACGACGGTCCGCTTCGCGACCCTCGACTCCGGCTGGTTCGTCGAGCCCGACACCGGCGGCGACGTCGCCGACCGCCGGCGGGACCCGCGGTACACCCCGGGCGACGGTCACGCCCTGACCGGCCCGGTCGAGGTGCGCGGCGCCCGCGCGGGCCAGGTGCTCGAGGTCGGCATCGGCGCCGTCGTCCCGGCGGCGTGGGGCACCGGCTTCGCGGGCCTGGCCGACACCGCGTGGAACGCCCGGCTCGGCCGCCTCGAGCCGACCGTGCACCGCTGGCGCATCGACGCCGCCGCCGGCACCGCGCGCAACCAGCACGGCCACGCCGTCGCCGTCTCGCCCTTCCTCGGCGTCATCGGCATGCCGCCGGCCGAGCCGGGACGACACTCGACGATCCCGCCCCGCCGGCACGGCGGGAACCTCGACTGCCGCGAGCTGGTGGCCGGCAGCACGCTGTACCTGCCGATCCCGGTGGACGGCGCGCTGCTCAGCGTCGGCGACGCGCACGCGGCCCAGGGCGACGGCGAGGTGAGCGGCGCGGCGATCGAGTGCGGGGCCGAGCGCGCCGACCTCACCCTCGACGTCCGCGACGACCTGTTCGGCCGGCCGCTGGCGACCCCGGTGGCCCGCACCCCGGCCGGCTGGGTGTGCCTGGGCATCGGCGACGACCTCGACGAGGCCGCGGCGGAGGCGGTGGACGCGGTGCTCGACCTGATCGGCGCGCTGCACGGGGCCTCCCGGTCCGACGCCCTGGCGCTGGCCGGCGTGGTGGTCGACCTGCGGGTGACCCAGGTGGCCAACCAGGTCTTCGGCGTCCACGCGGTCCTGCCGTCCGGCGCCGTCCGCTGAACGCCGGCGGGGGTGCTCGAGCGTCCCGGCGGGTCCGCGCACGATCAGGTCAGCTCACCGCGACGGGGGGCGGGGCGGCGCCGGGGGGGGGGGGCGGGCCCGGGCCCCCCCCCCCCGGGCCCCCCCCCCCCCGGGCCCGCCCACCTACTCAAAAACACAACCCATTAGGACCACAG
>NZ_JBJGYP010000017.1:0-130105 GCF_054050055.1 Geodermatophilus sp. SYSU D00814 | reverse complement strand
TCGGCCACCCGGGGGGCGGGGGGCCCCCCCCCCCCCCCGGCGGCGGCCCCCCCGGCGGGGGGGGGGGGGGGGCCCCCCCCCCCACGATCAGGTCACCTGATCCCGGCGGGCGCCCCGCCGGGGCCGGTGACGGCGGTCACCGGGCGTCTGGCAGGGTCGGGCGCATGCGCGCATGGCGGGTACACGAGCTCGGCGACCCCTCGACGGTCCTGCAGCTGGAGGACGTCGAGACGCCCACCCCGGCCGAGGGGCAGCTGCTGGTGAAGGTGCGGGCGGCGGCGCTGAACTTCCCCGACGTCCTCATGGCGGCCGGCATGTACCAGGAGCGCCCGCCGCTGCCCTACACCCCCGGCGTCGAGCTGTGCGGGGAGACCGAGGACGGCCGGCGGGTCATCGGCAGCCCCGCCGGGGGTCCGGGTGCCTTCGCCGAGTACGCGCTGATGAACGCCGACGACGCCTGGCCGGTGCCCGACTCGCTGAGCGACGAGAAGGCCGGCGCGCTCTACCTCACCTACCAGACCGGCCACGTCGGCCTGCACCGCCGCGCGAACCTGCAGGCGGGGGAGTGGCTGCTCGTGCACGCCGGCGCCGGCGGCGTCGGGTCGGCGGCGATCCAGCTCGGCAAAGCCGCCGGCGCGAAGGTCATCGCCACCGCCGGCGGCGCGCACAAGGTGGAGGTGTGCCGCGAGCTCGGCGCCGACCACGTCATCGACTACACCGCCGAGGACTTCGTCCCCGTCGTCAAGGAGGTCACCGGCGGCGAGGGCGCCGACGTCGTCTACGACCCGGTGGGCGGCGACGTGTTCGACAAGAGCCGGAAGTGCATCGCGTTCGAGGGCCGGCTGGTCGTCGTCGGGTTCACCAGCGGCCGCATCCCGGAGGCGCCGGCCAACCACGCGCTGGTCAAGAACTACAGCGTCGTCGGCCTGCACTGGGGCCTGTACAAGAAGAAGGACCCGGCCGTGATCGGGCAGACGCACGAGGCGCTGGTGCGGCTGGTCGCCGACGGGGCGATCGACCCGCTGGTCGGCCAGGTGCTCCCGCTGGAGCAGGCGCCGCAGGCGCTGGCCGCACTCGCCGACCGCGGCACGGTCGGCAAGGTCGTCCTCGTCCCCTGACGGGGAGGGGGGCGGATCAGGCCGGCGTCCGCCGGCCGCGGTGGGCGCCGGTCCCGGCGCACCGCTCGATCTCCTCGACCAGCGACGAGCCGGCGGCATCGGCGCGCAGCCGCGCGCCGAGTGACTGCGCGCCGCGTCGGTGGCCGGAGTCGTCGAGCAGCCTGCGCACGGCAGCGGCGATCCGGTCGGGCGCGGCGCCGGGCCGCAGGGCCACCACCGCGCCGTGGCGCCGGGCTCGCACGACGTTGTCCTTCTGGTCGCGCCCCATCGGCAGGCACAGCGTGGGGACGCCGGCCGCGAGGGCCTTGAGCAGCGTCCCGTGCCCGGCGTGGGTGACCACGACGTCGGCTGCCGCGAACAACGGGCCGTGGGCCGCCGCGCGGACGACGGCGATCCGGTCGCCGCCCGGGATGCCCGCGGGGTCGATCATGGGACCGGTGGTGACGACGGCGCGGACGGGGAGCGCGGCGAGGGCGGTCACGACGCGGCGGAGCACGTCCTCCTGCGCCTGGTACGTGCTCGACAGCCCGACGACCACCAGGGGCTCCTCTCCGGGCGGTGCGCCGACCGGTGCACCCCACACCGGGTCGTCGAGCACCGGCCCCACGTAGCGGACGTTGCCGGGGAGCCGCGCGGGCAGGTCGAACGCCGGGGAGGTCAGCACGAGCACGCGTGCCGCGCGGTCCCACTGCTCCCACAGGTCGTGCAGCGGAGGCAGCCCGAGGTCGGCCCGGGCGGCGTTGAGGTCCGGCAGGCCGCGGTTCCACGCCCGGGTGACCAGCGCGTTGAGCAGCCGGTCCCGGGACCGGCCCAGCGGCCCGCGCGCCGGAGGCAGGCCCGTGCCGAAGGGCGGCAGCCCGGCCGCGGGCCGGCTGTAGACGTTGGCGCACAGGGCCACGGCGGGGGTCCCGTGCGACTCCGCGCCGGCCAGCGCCCCCAGCAGCACGCCGCTGGCGACGACCACGTCGGCCGGTCGCTGCGCCAGGGCCGCCCGCACCTCCGCGGCGAAGGCGCCCGCCGGGCCGCTGACCAACCGGGTCAGGATCCGGTCGACCACCTCCAGCGGTGTCCGGCAGGCGGTGTCGTCGATGAGGTCGCGGTCGGCCGGCGAGCGCCGGTGCGGCGCCTCCCGCCAGGGCCGGAACGTGGCCCCGGTTGCGAGGACCTCGGGCTCTAGCGTGGGATCGGCGAGCACGCTGACCGAGTGCCCGCGGGCCACCAGCCGCCGGACCACG
Source organism: Geodermatophilus sp. SYSU D00814 (assembly GCF_054050055.1). Classification (NCBI taxonomy): domain Bacteria; kingdom Bacillati; phylum Actinomycetota; class Actinomycetes; order Geodermatophilales; family Geodermatophilaceae; genus Geodermatophilus; species Geodermatophilus sp. SYSU D00814. The sequence continues at coordinate 127,752 of NZ_JBJGYP010000017.1, read as the reverse complement.
CCGACCTCCGCGGGCACGGTGCCGCCGCCGTCCCAGAGTGCGACCTGTACGTGCACGCCTGCCTCCTCAGGACGGGGCCGTCGCGAGGGCGGCCCGGACCAGGTGGGTCAGCACCGCCGTCGACTCGGCGCGCGAGTGCCCGAGGTCGCGGCGGAGGAGTTTCCAGGTGTGGACGTCGGTGGCCGCGTAGAGCGCGGCCAGGACGCGGCGCCGTGCCCGGAGGTCCTCGGGCAGGTCCGGCGCGAAGGCCTGCTCGAGGAGGGTGCGGTGGTGCGCGCGGGCCTGCTCGACGGCCGCCCCGAGGGCGGGGATGCGCTCGCCGACCGCCTGCAGGCGGACGTTGGCGTCACCGAGGGCCTCGTACTGGCGCACCAGGCCGCGGACGAACCCCGGGACGTCGCCAGGGACCGCGCGGCCGCGCAGTGCCTCGATCTCCGGGCGGAGGACCTCGACGAGGCCGAGGAGCAGCCCCTCCTTGGACCGGAAGTGGTTGAGCAGCGTCTGCTGGGTGACCCCGGCGCTCGCCGCGATCTCGGCGAGGCGCACCTCGTCGTAGGGCAGGTCCACGAACCGCTGCCGGGCGACGGCGAGGATGCGCTCGCGGGTGCGCTCGACGGCACCGGCCCGCGTGGCGGACGTGCCCTGCGTCATGGGCGCAGCGTGGACCTCGTTTGACCCGAGGTCAAGTGCTGACTTGGGTAGGACCCAAACCAGCGGGCGTCAGGTGACGGGCATCGGCAGGTAGGACAGCCGCGCCCGGCGCCGCAGGATCGCCTTGCGGGTGCCGTCGGCGTGCAGCTGCAGACGGGCGAGCTCCCAGCCGCCGACGTCCACCTGCAGGCTCAGCATGGTCGCCGCTGCGGAACGGGACGTACCCGGCGGGATCCGCAGCGGCGCGTACTCCCAGTCGTCGGCCGCGCTCACCCGGCCGATGGTGCCACGCACGACACCCGCCGGTCATGTGTCGGCCGCCTCCCGGACTGCTCCCGCTGCGGTCGGGCGGCAGGATGGACAGCGCCTTCCCCAGCACCGTCCGCAGCACGAGGAGGACCCGTGACCGATCCCGGTACCGCGAGCGACGCCGACCGCGCGGAGCAGGAGGCGCTCCTCGAACCGGCCGCGCCCGAGCTGGCCGGGGAGGCCGACCCGATCGCCGACGGCGTCCCCGAGGCCGACGCCCTCGAGCAGCAACTGGCCGCCGCTCCCGGCGCGGCCGGGTCGCTGCGGTCGGTCGGCGACGTCGACGCCAACGAGGCCGACGTCCTCGAGCAGGAGGCCGACGTGCCCTACGACGAGGACGACCGCTCGCTCTGAGCCGCCCCGTCCGCGCCCGTGGGGTGCGGCACCCGATCGGGGGAGCGCGTCGCGCCGACCGACGGCGGTCCCGACGATCGCCGGCGTGACCGCCGCCGTCGTCTCGATCGTCGTCCTGCTCGTGGGGCTGCCGCTGCTGGCGTCCTGGCTGGGCGGGCGGCGGTTCTGGGGACGTCTGCGTCCCGGTGCCGAGCCCGACCCCTACCGCGAGCTGGTGCGCCGGCACGGCCTCAGGCTCGCCGAGGCCGCGCAGGTCGAGGGGGCGGCGACCTGGGGGCGGAGCTGACCGACGCGCGGCTGCGGGCCCGCCGTCCTCGACTGGGCGCGCAGCACCCAGGTCGTGCTGGACGCCGCCCGGCCGCGCTCGGCGCGCCGGCGGCGGGTCCGGCTGCTGGCGTGGGCCGCGGTGCTGCTCGTGGCCGGGGCGGGCCTCGCGTCGCGGGCGGCCGAGGCCGGCTGGGCCGAGGCCCTGTCGCGGGCGGCCGAGGCCGGCTGGGCCGAGGCCCTGTCGCCGTTCGCCGGTGCGGTGCTCTGGCCGGTCCTCCTGGCGTACCCGGCCTGGCGGGTGGCGACCGGCCCGCGCCGGGCGATCGAGCGCAACAGCGGGCCGCCGTCCTCCTGAGCGGCGCGACCGCTTCCCAGGGCGACCCACTCTGGTTAGGCTTCCCTAACTCGACGCCCTGGGGGAGCCATGACCACCTGCAACGGTCCGCAGGCGCTGCCGGTGGCCGCCGCTCCCGAGCGGGCGCGGACCGTGGCCACCCGGCCCGCGGCCGCGCTCTGCCTCGCCGGGTGCGACCCGAGCCGCCCCCTGGCGCACGCCACCACCGTCGCCGGTCAGGTGCTCGTGCTGGTCCCCGGCGAGGGCGAGGTCACCGCGGCCCTCGACCGCACGCCCGACGTCAGCGCGCTGCTCATGGTCAGCGACCGCGCTCCGGTGCCGCTGCGCGACCCGGTGCGCGCCACGCTCTGGCTGTCGGGCTGGCTGACCCCGGTCGCCGAGGCCGACCGGCGCGCGGCCGCCGTCGCCTTCGCCGAGGTCCGCCCCGAGGAGGCGCTGCTCGACGTCGGCGGCGCGGCCACCCTGCTGCGCCTGGACCTCGCCGAGGTGGTGCTGCGCGAGGGCCCCGGCTGCGCGGAGGTCTCCCCGGCCGACTACGCCGCCGCGCGCCCCGACCCCCTGGCCGGCATCGAGGAGCGGCTGCTGCGCCACCTCGACCGCGACCACCCCGAGGTGCTCGCCGTGCTGCGCAGCCGGGTGTCGGTGGCGGCGGGGGAGACGGCGCGCCCGCTGGGCCTCGACCGGTTCGGCTACCGGTTGCGCGTCGAGGGCGCCGGCGGCCACCGCGACGTCCGGGTGCCCTTCGCGCGCCCGCTGACCTGCGCCGGGCAGGTCGACGCGGCGACATCGCGGCTGCTGTGCGCCCTGCGCGCCGGGACCCGCGAGGCATAGGAGGCTCTCCCCACGTCCCGGGCCCCAGGACGTGCGGAGAGCTTCCTATGCCTGGGACGCGTCCTCGCGCAGCAGGCGGGCCAGCCGGGTGCGCCGCGGGCGGACGTCGACCTCCCGCACCGCCCGCGCCAGCGCCGCGCCCGAGGCGTGCACGATCGACAGGTGCTGCTGCGCCCGCGTGAGCGCGGTGTAGACCAGCGGCCGCGACAGCATCCCGCCGGCCTCCGGCGGCAGCACCACGACGACGCCGGGCCACTCCGACCCCTGCGCCCGGTGCACGGTGATCGCCCAGCCGTGCTTGAGGTCGGGCAGCGCGTCGCCGGGCACGGTGACCGGCCCGGAGGCGAAGTCGACGGTCAGCGAGCCCTCGCCGGTGGCGGTGACCACGCCGACCTCGCCGTTGGCGAACCCGATCGGCTCCAGGTCGAGGTGGTTGGCGGTGGCCACCACCCGGTCGCCGACGTCGAAGCCGAACACCGTGCCCTCGCCCGGGTTGAGCCGCTCCTTGAGCGCCCGGTTCAGCTCGATCGTGCCGGCCGGCCCGCGGTGCACCGGCGTCACCACCTGCACGTTGCGCGGCTCGATCGCGAGCGCCCGGGGGATGGAGTCGGTGACCAGCTGCACGACCCGCCGCGCCGCCTCGCCGCTGCCCGTGGCGGGGACGACGACGACCTCGCGGTCGGGTGAGTCGACCGGCGGCAGCTGCCCGGTGCGCACCGCCGACGCCAGCCGGGCGATCGCGCCGCCCTCGGCCTGCCGGTAGAGCGTGGTCAGCTCGGTCACCGGCACCGCGCCGGAGTCGATGAGGTCACCGAGCACGTGGCCCGGGCCGATCGAGGGCAGCTGCGCGGGGTCGCCGACGAGCAGCAGGTGCGTGCCGTCGGGGCAGGCCTCCAGCAGCGCCGCGGTGAGCTCGACGTCGAGCATCGAGGCCTCGTCGACGACGACGACCTCGGCGTCGAGCGGCCACTCCTCGTTGCGGGTGAACCCGCCGCCGAAGCCCTGCGCGCCCAGCAGCCGGTGCACCGTCACCGCCGGGTGGTCGGTGAGCTCCTCCAGCCGCTTGGCCGCCCGGCCGGTGGGGGCGGCCAGCGCCACCTCGGTGCCCTTGGCCCGCAGCAGCCGCACGACGGCGGCCACGGTGCGGCTCTTGCCGGTGCCCGGACCGCCGGTGAGCAGCGACACGCCGGCGCCGAGCACCTGCGCGACGGCCTGCTTCTGCGCCTCGTCGAGGCCCTTGGCCACCGACCGGACCGCGGCGGGGTCGGCGATCCGCTCCGCGGTGGCGGCCAGCCGCGCCACGCCCTCGGCGACGGCCTCCTCGGCCATGCCGTAGCGGGCCAGCGACAGCGTGCGCAGCGCCGGGTCGGGCTCCGGGGGCTCGGTGTCGGAGTCCTCGTCCTCCTCCGGCTCCGGCGGGTCGTGGTCGAGCACGTCGCCGGACTCCACCGCCGCCACGATCGCCGCCGCCGGGTCGGCGACGCCCTCGGCGCGCAGCGCGGCCACCACCAGGTCGGCCGGGAGCACGGTGTGCCCGTCGCGGCTGGCGGTGCGCAGCGTCAGGACGACGATCGCGCGGCCGCGCCGGCCGTCCTGCCGGTCGGCGCCGGGCAGGACGGAGATCGCCAGCCGGTCGGCGTCGGTGAGCGTGACCCCGTGCAGGCCGAGCAGCGCCCAGGGGTCGTCGCGCAGCCGGCGGGCGGCGTCGTCGCCGAGGGTGTCGGCGGCCGAGGACGCCAGCTTCGCCTCCAGCCCGGCCCGCACCAGCAGCGTGACGACGTCGTAGGTGGGCGCCGCGGCCAGGAAGGAGGAGAACAGCCGCTCGGCGCGCTGCTTGCCCACCCGCGGGAGCTTGAGGAGCCTGGCGACGGTGACGTCGTCGGGCGTGGTGATGCCGGCCGCGGGCAGCTCGGCGGCCGCCCGCCTGCCCAGGCTCGGCCACAGCCCGGCCGCGCAGAAGGCGGCGAAGACCGGGTCGGGCGCGGCGGGGGACGGCGCGGTGCCGGCCGGTTGGGTGGTCATCGGGCGGCCCGCTGGTCGGGGTAGGAGAAGTGCGGCGCGGAGACGTCCTCGAGCGCCGTGCGGATCGCCGCCGGCAGCCGCACGGCGTCGGCGTCGAGGGACTCCTGCAGCTGCGCGGCGGTGCGGGCGCCGACCACCGGGGCGACGACGCCGGGCCGGTCGCGCACCCAGGCCAGCGCGACGGCCAGCGGGGTGGTGCCCAGGCCGTCGGCGGCGGTGACCACGGCCTCCACGATCCGGTCGGCGGTGGTCGAGCGCAGGTCGTCGAGGAACCCGGCCCACTGCGCGGAGGCGCCGCGGGAGCCCTCCGGCGTCTCGGTGCGGTACTTGCCGGTGAGCAGCCCGCGGCCCAGCGGCGACCAGGGGAGCACGCCCAGCCCGAGCGCCTCGGCGGCGGGCACCACCTCGCGCTCGATGCCGCGCTGCAGCAGCGAGTACTCCACCTGGGTGCTCACCAGCGGCGTCCGCCCGGGCCAGGCGCGCTGCCAGGTGGCCGCCTGCGCGGTCTGCCAGCCGGTGAAGTTGCTGACCCCCACGTAGCGCACCCGGCCGGAGGCGACGGCGGCGTCGCAGGCGGCGAGGGTCTCCTCCAGCGGCGTGAGGTCGTCCCAGGCGTGCAGCTGCCACAGGTCGACGTGGTCGACGCCCAGCCGCCGCAGCGAGGCGTCCAGCGCGCCGAGCAGGTGCCCGCGGGAGGCGCCGCGGCCCAGCGGCCCGGGCCCGGTGCGCCCGACCGCCTTGGTGGCCAGCAGCACCTCCGAGCGGGGGACGACGTCGGCCAGCAGCCGGCCGAGGGTGCGCTCGCTGTCGCCGTCGCAGTAGACGTCGGCGGTGTCGACCAGGGTGCCGCCGGCGTCGACGAAGGCGGTCAGCTGCATCGCCGCCTCGTCCTCGTCGGTGTCCCGGCCCCAGGTCATGGTGCCCAGCGCCAGCCGGGAGACGACCAGGCCGCTGCGCCCCAGCGCCCGTTGTTCCACGACGGGCCAACCTACCGCCGCCGGACGACGGGAGCCGGGGGGCGCGGCGGGTGTGGACGGCGCGCGCCGGGTCGTGCCCGGGCCGGCCGCGGCGGCCGCCGTAGGCTGACCCCCCGTGCCGTCGCGACCCCCGTCCCGCCCTGTCCGCCGTCCGACCCGCCGCCGGGGCTGAGCGGCGTGGGGTGGTTCGAGGCGATCGTCCTGGGGCTGGTGCAGGGGCTGACGGAGTTCCTGCCGATCTCCTCCAGCGCGCACCTGCGGGTGGTCGGGGAGGCGTCGGGCTGGGGTGACCCGGGGGCGGCGTTCACCGCGATCACGCAGATCGGCACCGAGGCCGCCGTCCTGCTGTACTTCCGCAGGGACATCGCCCGGATCGTCGTCGCGTGGCTGCGGGCGCTGACCGACCGCTCGAAGCGGTCGGACCCCGACGCCCGGATGGGCTGGCTGATCATCATCGGCAGCATCCCGATCGTGGTCCTCGGGCTGCTGTTCCAGGACGACATCGAGACGACGTTCCGCGACCTGCGGATCGTGGCGATCGCGCTGGTCGCGTTCTCGCTGGTCCTCTACTGGGCCGACCGGGTGGGCCGCAAGGACCGCGAGCTGCGCCAGCTCACCGTCCGCGACGGGCTGCTGTTCGGGCTGGCGCAGGCGATGGCGCTGGTGCCCGGCGTCTCCCGCTCCGGCGGCACCATCACGATGGGCCTGTTCCTCGGTTACACCCGCGCCGCCGCCGCCCGGTACTCCTTCCTGCTGGCCATCCCGGCGGTGCTCGGCTCGGGCTTCTTCCAGGTCTACGAGACGTTCACCGGCGGCGTCGAGGGCGAGACGATCTCGTGGGGGCCGACCGTCCTGGCCACCGCGATCGCGTTCGGCGTCGGGCTGTCGGTGATCGCCTGGCTGCTGCGCTACCTCGACCGCGGCACCTTCACCCCGTTCGTCGTCTACCGGGTGGTGCTCGGCCTGGCGCTGCTGGCGCTGGTCGGCGCCGGGGTGCTCGCCCCGAACTGAGGTGCCCCCGCCACGATCAGGTGACCTGATCGTGGGGCGTCCTCCCGCACGGTGGGACGTGGGGGAGGACGCGCTGCGGTGCGGGAGGATCCCCTGCGGTGGGGGAGGACGACGGCGCCGGTCCCCTACCCTCGGCTCCGTGACCACCGTCATCCTCCTGCGACACGGCCGGACGACGGCGAACGCCGGCGGGGTGCTGGCCGGCTGGAGCCCCGGCGTCGAGCTGGACGAGACGGGGCAGGCGCAGGCCGCCGCGGTGGGCGCCCGGCTCGCGCCGGTGCCGCTGGCCGCGGTGGTGAGCAGCCCGCTCGAGCGCTGCCGGCAGACCGCCGGGGCGGTGCTCGACGGCCGCGACCTCGAGCTGCAGACCGACGACCGGCTCGGCGAGGCCCGCTACGGCGACTGGACCGGGCGGGCGCTCAAGGAGCTGGTCAAGGAGCCGCTGTGGAAGGTCGTGCAGCAGCACCCCTCCGCCGCGGTGTTCCCCGGCCCCGAGGGCGAGGGGCTGGCCCAGACCCAGGCCCGCGCGGTGGCCGCCGTCCGCGAGTGGAACGCCCGGCTGGGCCCCGACGCGGTCTGGCTGGCCTGCTCCCACGGCGACGTCATCAAGGCCGTCCTCGCCGACGCGCTGGGGCTGCACCTGGACGCCTTCCAGCGGATCGTCGTCGACCCGTCGTCGATCTCGGTGGTCAGCTACACCGAGACCCGCCCGTTCGTCGTCCGGGTCAACGACACCGGCGGCGACGTCGCCGCGCTCGTCCCGCCCAAGAAGCGGCCCCGCCGCCGGCGGGGCCGGGACTCCGACGCCGTCGTCGGCGGGGGAGCCGGCGCGACCTGACGGCGCGGTCCCCGACGTCGCGGCCGGTGTCCGTACCGCCGCGTAACCTGGCAGCGTGCCGCGCCAGGTCTTCCGTTTCGAGCGTCCGACCCGGTTCGTCGCCGGCACGGTGGGTCAGCCGGGGGACCGCACCTTCTACCTGCAGGCCTCCGACGACGACGGCCGCGTGGTCAGCGTCGCGCTGGAGAAGTCCCAGGTGCAGGTGCTGGCCGAGCGGATGGACGAGCTGCTCGACGAGATCGCCTCCCGGCCCGGCACCGCCGTCCCCGCGACCGCCGACGTCGACGACCTCGACCCCCTCACCGCGCCCGTCGACGAGGAGTTCCGCGTCGCGGCGATGGGGCTGGCCTGGGACGGCGAGGCGCAGGCCGTCGTCGTGGAGGCGGTGGCTGCCACCGACGAGCCGGTCGACGAGGAGGCCATCCTCTCCGACGCCGAGGAGGGCCCCGACGCGCTGCGGGTCACCATCACCCCCGGCGCGGCGCGCTCCTTCGTCGCCCGGGCGCGCCGCGTCGTCGCCGCCGGCCGCCCCGCCTGCCCGCTGTGCTCGCTGCCGCTGGACCCCACCGGGCACGTGTGCCCGCGGCAGAACGGCTACCGCCGCTGAGCACGGGGCCGGTGCGATGACCAGCGGTCAGCCGGCGCAGGAGCTGCGCGCGCCGGGCAGCGACGCCGAGGCACGTGCCCTGCTGCTCGAGGGGGACATCGACCTCGAGGGCCGCATGCTCGACGCCAGCAACGTCACGCTGGTCGGCGCCATCCGCACCGCCGAGCTGCAGGCAGAGTGCGTGTACAAGCCGGTCGCCGGCGAGCGGCCGCTGTGGGACTTCCCCGACGGCACCCTGGCCGGCCGCGAGGTGTCGGCGGCGCTGGTCAGCGAGGCCACCGGGTGGGGCGTCGTGCCGCCCACCGTGCTGCGGGAGGGACCGTTCGGCCCCGGCATGGTGCAGCTGTGGATCGACGGCGACCCCGACGTCGACCTCGCCGCCTTCGTCCGCACCGACCACCCCGGGCTGCGCCGCATGGCGGTGTTCGACGCCGTGGTCAACAACGCCGACCGCAAGGGCGGGCACATCATCCCGACGGCCGAGGGCCACGTGTACGGCGTCGATCACGGCATCTGCTTCTCGCCCGACCCCAAGCTGCGCACCCTGCTGTGGCGCTGGGCGGGCAAGCCGCTGCCCCTGGCGGCGCTGGAGGTGCTCGAGCGGCTGGCCGAGGACCTGCGCGGCGACCTCGGCGAGGCGCTGCACGAGCACCTGACCCGCCGCGAGGTGCGCTGCACGCAGCAGCGGGTGGCCGAGCTGCTGCGCAGCAAGCTGCACCCCGAGCCGTCGGGGCACTGGCCCGCGCTGCCCTGGCCGCCCTTCTGAGCGCTCGGCTCCGCCGAGGTGGTGTGCGCGGATGGCGCAGTCACCGCTCTGCGGACGCCGGAAGAGCACACCGCTTCGCGAACGGGTGCGCTCGTGCGGCGTTCCGCGTGCCGGAACACGGCGCGCCTGCACGCGCTCTGCCAGCCTGACCGGCATGCCGCACCGCAGCCGCCTCGCCGTCCTGCTGCTCGACCTGCCGCCGGAGGTGCACCCCGCCGGGCTCGACTTCTGGTCGGCGGCCACCGGCAACCCCGTTGAACCCGACATGGCCGACCCCGCCTGGAACTCCCTGGGGTTCCTCGGCGGTGCGGTGTCCCTGGAGGTCCAGCGCACCGGGGAGGGGACGCCGCCGCGCTGGCACGTCGACGTCGAGACCGACGACATCCCCGCCGAGGTCGCGCGGCTGGAGGCCCTCGGCGCCCGGCGGAAGGCCGACATGGGCTCGTTCTGGCAGATGACCGACCCGGCCGGGCTGGTGTTCTGCGTGGTCGGCGTCCAGACCGGCGAGGCCTTCGAGCGCCACGCCCGCACCTGGCCCTGAGCGCGGACCCCGAGCACCGGCCCCGAGCGGGCTCACTCCGACCGCACGGCGCCGATCATCGCCGCCGCCTGCAGGCCGTCGCCGTCGACGGTGAGCACCTCCAGCGGCAGCCGCCGCCAGCAGGTGAGCAGCAGGTCGCCGGCGGTGCCGCGCAGCGTGGCCACCGGGTGCGGGCGCGACCCGGGGAACAGCGTCCGCTCCACCCCGGCGTCGATGGCGTGCAGCACCACCGGGTGCGCGCCCGGTGGCGGCCCGTCGGGCAGCGCGCCGGGGACGATGACCTCCAGCCACTCGTCGAGGCCGTCGAGCCCGAGCCGGGCCGGGATGGGCCGGACGTCGCCGAGGACCTGCTCGACGTCGGCGGTGTGCACCACCGCCTCGTGGCACTGCCGGCGCAGCACCCAGCCGACGTCGTGCGGCGGCGCCCACGTCCACACCGGGTCGGCGGGGTCGGCGGCGGCCAGCGCCGTCTCCAGCTCCGCCGCCTGCGCGACCGACCAGCCGAGCAGCTCGTCGTCGGGGTGGCGCGGCGGCTCGGGGTAGCCCTCCGGGGAGGTCGCGCGGGTGCGCACCACCCAGGCCCAGAAGTGCTGGACCTCGCCGAGGTGGCGCACCAGGTCGGTGAGCGTCCAGTCCGGGCAGCCGGGGACCGGCGCCCGCCAGCCGGCGGCCAGCACGGCCTCGGCGGCGGCGTCGGCGAAGCGGGCGTCGGTGCGGCTCAGCGCCGGCAGGTACTCCGCGGTGTCCATCGCGTGGGTGTCCGCCGCGTGGGTGTGCATCCGGTCGCTGTGCATCGCCGTCCTCCCTCGTGCCCGCGCGGCGACGCTAACGCCGTCGGCGGCCCACCGGGCACCCCGCCGGCCTCGCCGGTGGGGGAGACTCGCGGGTGTGCGCGGTCCCGGGCCCGCGCACCGCCATGGTCCCCACCCAGGAGTGCTGCCCGGTGTCCACCGCCCTCTCGCCCGAGGTCCGCACGCGCGCCCTCGCCCGCATGTCCGCCGACGTGCTCGACGTCCTGGTGATCGGCGGCGGGGTCACCGGCGCCGGCGCCGCCCTCGACGCGGCCAGCCGTGGCCTCACCGTGGGCCTGGTCGAGCAGCGCGACTGGGCCTCGGGCACCTCCAGCCGCGCGAGCAAGCTCGTCCACGGCGGGCTGCGCTACCTGGAGATGCTCGACTTCGCGCTCGTCCGCGAGGCGCTGCACGAGCGCGGCCTGCTCGTCGGCCGGCTCGCCCCGCACCTGGTGCACCCCGTGCCGTTCCTCTACCCGCTGCGCCACCGGGTGTGGGAGCGGGCCTACACCGGCGCCGGCATCGCGCTCTACGACGTCCTCGGCGGGCTGCTCGGCCGCGCGGGCGGACAGGGCGTGCCGCTGCACCGGCACCTGTCGAGGAAGGCGCTGCGCCGGGCGGCGCCGTCGCTGCGGGAGGACGCCGCCGTCGGCGCCATCCGCTACTGGGACGCCAAGGTCGACGACGCCCGCCTCGTGCAGGTGCTGGTCCGCACCGCCGTCGGCCACGGCGCGCTGGCCGCCAGCCGCACCCAGGTCGTCGGCTACCTGGAGGAGGGCGGCCGGGTCGCCGGCGTGCGCGCCGTCGACCTGGAGACCGGCCGCGAGCTGACCGTCCGGGCGCGCCACGTCGTCGGCGCCACCGGGGTGTGGACCGACCAGACCCAGGAGCTCTTCCGGGCCCAGGGCCTCACCGTGCGGGCGTCGAAGGGCGTGCACATCGCCGTCCCGCGCGAGGTCATCGCCGGCGAGGACGGGATCATCCTGCGCACCGAGAAGAGCGTGCTGTTCATCATCCCGTGGCCCACTCACTGGGTGATCGGCACCACCGACACCCCCTGGGACCTGGCCAAGGACCACCCCGTCGCCTCCGCCGCCGACGTCGACTACCTCCTCGAGCGGGCCAACGAGGTGCTCGAGCGGCCGCTGTCGCGCGACGACGTCGTCGGGGTCTACACCGGGCTGCGGCCCCTGCTGCAGCCGGTCGGTGAGGAGGGTGCGGCGACGACGAGGGTGTCCCGCGAGCACACCGTGGCCACCGTGCGGCCGGGGCTGACCGTCATCGCCGGCGGCAAGTACACGACCTACCGGGTCATGGCCCGCGACGTCGTCGACATGGCGCTGGCCGATCGCGCCCCCGGGGAGGACCCCGACGCGCCGGTCCCGGCCTCGCTGACCGAGGAGCTGCCGCTGGCCGGCGCCGACGGCTACCGGGTGCGCTGGAACCGCAAGGCGCACCTCGCCCGCGCCCACGGCTGGACCGAGACCCGCGTGGAGCACCTGCTCGACCGCTACGGCAGCCTCGTCGACGAGCTGCTCGCCCTGGTCGACGCCGACCCCGACCTCGGCCGGCCCCTGGAGGGCGCGCCGGACTACGTGCGCGCCGAGGTCGTCTACGCCGTCACCGCCGAGGGCGCGCTGCACCTGGAGGACGTGCTCACCCGCCGCACCCGGCTGTCCTACGAGCAGGCCGACCGCGGGACGGCGTCGGCCCGCCCCGCCGCGGAGCTCATGGCCCGGCTGCTGGGCTGGGACGACGAGCAGCGCGAGCGCGAGATCGCCACCTACCTGGCGCGGGTCGAGGCCGAGCGGGCCGCCGAGGCGATGCCCGACGACAGCTCCGCCGAGCGCGCCCGCCTGCAGGCCCCCGAGATCCGGCCGTTCGCCGAGTCCGCCTGAACCCGTCCGATCCCAGCCTGGAGGTCAGCGTTGACCCGGTACGTCGCCGCCATCGACCAGGGGACGACGAGCACCCGCTGCATCGTCTTCGACCACGCGGGGTCGGTCGTCGCCTCGGCGCAGGAGGAGCACCGGCAGGTGTTCCCGCGCGCCGGGTGGGTGGAGCACGACCCGGTGGAGATCTGGGGCAACACCCGCGACGTCGTCGGGCTGGCGCTGGCCCGCGCCGACGCCGTCGCCGGTGACCTGGCCGCCGTCGGGCTGACCAACCAGCGCGAGACCGCCGTCGTCTGGGACCGCACCACCGGCGAGCCGGTGTACAACGCGATCGTCTGGCAGGACACCCGCACCGACGCTATCTGCCGGCAGCTCGGTGAGCTCGGCGGCGGCGCGGAGCGGTACCGGGAGCGCACCGGCCTGCCGCTGGCCACCTACTTCGCCGGGCCGAAGGTGACCTGGATCCTCGACAACGTCGAGGGCGCCCGGGAGCGCGCCGAGGCCGGCGAGCTGCTGATGGGCACGATCGACAGCTGGCTGCTGTGGAACGCCACCGGCGGGCCCGACGGCGGCCTGCACCTCACCGACGTCACCAACGCCTCGCGCACGCTGCTCATGGACCTGGCCACGCTGCAGTGGGACGAGTCGATCGCCGCGGAGCTGCGGATCCCGCTGTCGATGCTGCCCGAGATCCGCTCCAACTCCGAGGTCTACGGGGAGGGGCGCAAGGGCGGCGCGCTGGCCGGGGTCCCGATCGCCGGGTCTCTCGGTGACCAGCAGGCGGCCACCTTCGGGCAGGTCTGCTTCACGCCCGGGATGGCGAAGAACACCTACGGCACCGGCAACTTCCTGCTGCTCAACACCGGGGAGACGGCGGTCCGCTCCGACAACGGCCTGCTCACCACGGTGTGCTACCGGCTGGGGGAGGAGAAGCCGGTGTACGCCCTCGAGGGCTCGATCGCGGTCACCGGCTCGCTGGTGCAGTGGCTGCGCGACAACCTGCGGCTCATCGGCGGCGCCGGTGAGATCGAGGCGGTCGCCCGCTCGGTGGAGGACAACGGCGGCGCCTACTTCGTGCCCGCCTTCTCCGGGCTGTTCGCCCCGCACTGGCGCTCCGACGCCCGGGGTGCGCTGGTCGGGCTGACCCGCTACGTCGACCGCGGGCACGTCGCGCGGGCGGTGCTGGAGTCCACCGCCTACCAGACCCGCGAGGTGGTCGAGGCGATGGACGCCGACAGCGGGGTGGCGCTGCGCGAGCTGCGGGTCGACGGCGGGATGGTGGTCAACGAGCTGCTCATGCAGTTCCAGGCCGACGTCCTCGGTGTCGACGTCGTCCGGCCCCGGATCGCCGAGACCACCGCGCTGGGCGCCGCCTACGCCGCGGGGCTGGCGGTCGGGTTCTGGGCCGACCGCGACGAGCTGGCCGCGCAGTGGGCCGAGGACCGCCGCTGGACCCCGCAGATGCCCGTCGAGCAGCGCGAGCGCTACTACCGCAAGTGGCAGAAGGCGGTCTCCCGCACGCTCGACTGGGTCGACGAGGACGACTGACGTCGCCTGCGATCCGTCCTCTGTCGTTCCGTTACAAACCGCCATGGCGCGCCGGGGGAGGGTTGCACCCGGGCACCCGGCCCCGTTGTCTGCTCGCACCGGGCGCCGGGGGCGGTGCCGCGAGGGGGGAGAACGGGATGCCGATCTGGACGGTGCAGACCGCCGAGGGCGAGGACGAGCGGATCGAGGCCGGGCTGCTGGCGACCGAGGGTGGCGCCCTCGTCGCGCTGTCGGAGGACGGGCTGCTGACCCGCGCCTGGGCACCCGGTCAGTGGCGGGCGGCGCGGCAGGTCGGTGACGGCGATCCCCACCCGGCGGGCCCGCCGTTCGAGCAGGACGAGGTGCTGATCGGGCTGCCCCGCCGCTGACGACCGGCGCCGCGCGGCCGCGATCCGTGCGCGTGGCGTCGTCGCGGCGCCGCCCGGCCCGCGCCGTGCGCACACAGCGCAGGCCGGCACGACGGGTGCTCAGCCGCCGGGCGGCCGGTAGGGCTCCTCGCGGACGGCGTGCGCGGCCACGAGCTTCAGGGCCAGGACCGGGCCGAACCAGGCCAGCCCGGCGGGCGCCGTGACCAGCGGCGCCGCGACGACCGCGACCGTTCCGACCGCCGCGGCCAGGGGCCGCCGCAGGTACAGGGGCACGCCGACGACCGCGGCGGTGCCGGCGAGGCAGAGCACGTACCAGGCGGCCGCCCAGACCGCGGTGGCGTCGGGGAGGAGCGCGGCCAGGACGAACGGGTGCACGTGCACCGCCGCGAACCCGACGGGGCTGCGGAGGACGCGCTGCGGCAGGGGCAGCCCCGGCGGGACCGGGGAGTGGTAGAGGCGCTTGGCCGACCCGAGGGCGTTGGCCACGACACCCCCGGCGACGTCCACGGTGAGCACGACGACGAGCGCCCACTGCCACCACGACCAGGGGACGTCCTGGACGGCGGCCACGGCGAGCACCGCCCCGGTGGCCACGACACCCGCCGCTGCGACCAGCCGGCGCTCGGCGGGCACCGCGCCGCTGCCCAGCAGCCAGTCCGGGGGCCCGTCCGGTAGCGACCAGTCGATGCCCGCGCCGTGAGAGCTCTTGGTCATGCGGCCAACTTGGTCGTGTGACCAAGTCGCTGTCAAGGTGGAGGCGGAGGACGGCGCTGCCGCGGCCCTACGGTGGGCGGGTGCCGGACGAGATCGAGCGCGGGACCGGGCCGGCCGGGCCGGGGCGCGGCGCGCGGCGACGGGACCAGCTCGTCGCTGCCGGACTGGAGCTGCTCGCCGAACGGGGGTGGTCGGGGCTGACCGCGCGGGCCGTCGCCGAGCGCGCCGGCACGCACCAGGGGCTCGTCCACTACCACTTCGGCGGGCTCCCCGCGCTGAAGCGCGCGGTCGCCGAGACTGCCGTGCGCGAGGCCTTCGAGCCCGCCGTGGCCGTCCTCACGGCCGAGAGCTCGTGGCCGGCGGGGGTGGCGGCGGTCCTGCGCGCCACCGCCCGGCTGGAGGAGCCGCGGACGGCGCGGATCGCCGCCGAGCTCGTCGTCGCCTCCCTGCAGGACCCCGACGTCGGGGAGCTCGTGCGCGCCGCGCTCGCCGACGCCCGCGCCCGGCTCGTGCCCTGGCTGGCGGCGACGGGCGAGGCCGAGCCGCAGGGGCTGGCGACCCTGCTCCTGGCGGCCCTCGACGGGCTGGTGCTCCACCGGCTCCTCGATCCGGCGCTCGCCCTCGACGCGGTCGCCGGGGCCGCGGAGGCCCTGGCCGCAGCGGCCTCCCCGTCGCCCGGTCCCGGGACCCGGCCCTGACCCGGCGTGCGGCTGTGCCGGAGGCGGTCGTGGTCCCCAGGTCGGGGCGCTCCGGCGGGGTGGGGCCGGACACGCAACTAGGCTCGGCGTCGTGCTCGCCTGGCCCGCCCCGCTGCTCCCCACCCTCCCGGGCCACGGCCCGGTGCTGCGCCTGTACGACACCGCGCGCGGTGAGGTGGTGCCCACCGAGCCCGGCTCGGTGGCGCGGATGTACGTCTGCGGTATCACCCCCTACGACGCCACCCACCTCGGGCACGCGGCCACCTACCTGACCTTCGACCTGGTCAACCGGGTGTGGCGCGACGGCGGGCACGCCGTGCACTACGTGCAGAACGTCACCGACATCGACGACCCCCTCCTCGAGCGCGCCGAGCGCGACGGCGAGGACTGGGTCGTCCTGGGCATGCGCGAGACGGCGCTGTTCCGCGAGGACATGACAGCGCTGCGGGTGCTGCCGCCCGAGGACTACGTCGGCGCGGTGGCCGCCATCCCGCGGATCGTCGCGCACGTGGAGACCCTGCTCGACGAGGGCCTGGCCTACGTGCTCGACGACGGCACCGGCGACGTCTACCACGACGTCTCCCAGGCGCCCGACTTCGGCGCGGAGTCCGGCTACGACGAGGCCACGATGCTGGCGCTGTCGGCCGAGCGAGGCGGCGACCCCGACCGGCCCGGCAAGCGCAACCGGCTCGACCCGCTGCTGTGGCGCGGCCGCCGCGAGGGCGAGCCCTCCTGGCCCGGCCCGCGCGGCATCGCCGGCCGGCCCGGCTGGCACATCGAGTGCGCCACGATCGCGCTGGACACCATCGGCACGGGCTTCGACGTGCAGGGCGGCGGCAGCGACCTGGTCTTCCCGCACCACGAGTACTCCGCCGTCCACGCCGAGGCGCTCACCGCCGCCGAGACGGGGGAGAAGCAGCCCTTCGCCCGCGCCTACGTGCACGCGGCGATGATCGGCCTCGACGGCGAGAAGATGAGCAAGAGCCGCGGCAACCTCGTCTTCGTCTCCAAGCTGCGCGGCGAGGGCGTCGACCCGATGGCGATCCGGCTGGCGCTGCTGTCGGGCCACTACCGCACCGACCGTGCCTGGACGCCGGACCTGCTGTCGGCCGCACAGGAGCGGCTGGCCACCTGGCGCCGCGCGGCGGCGCTGCCCGCCGGCGCCCCGGCCGCGCCGGTCCTCGCCGGGCTGCGCGAGCGACTCGCCGACGACCTCGACAGCCCCGGCGCGATCGCCGTCGTCGACGCGTGGGCGGCGGCCACCCTGGCCGGCGACGGCGAGACCGAGGAGGGCGCGCCGGCGATGGTCGCCGACGCCGTCGACGCGCTGCTCGGCGTCGGACTCGACCCGGCGCTGCAGGAGGGCTGAGTGGGCGGCGGGTTCCGGCGCACCGACCGCGCGGCCCGCGAGGCGGCGGAGTCCGCGCTGGCCCCGGCCGCGGCCCGCTCGGCGGCCACCCGCGGCCGCGCCGTCGACGAGCCCGAGGACCCGCTGCGCACCGCCTTCGAGCGCGACCGCGACCGGATCCTGCACGCCAAGGCCTTCCGCCGGCTCAAGCACAAGACGCAGGTCTTCCTCAACCCCGACGGCGACCACTTCGTCACCCGGCTCACCCACACCCTGCAGGTCACCCAGGTGGCCCGCGCCATCGCCCGCGCG
This sequence comes from Geodermatophilus sp. SYSU D00814, assembly GCF_054050055.1. Lineage (NCBI taxonomy): Bacteria > Bacillati > Actinomycetota > Actinomycetes > Geodermatophilales > Geodermatophilaceae > Geodermatophilus > Geodermatophilus sp. SYSU D00814. The sequence goes on along the minus strand of NZ_JBJGYP010000017.1, from coordinate 110,549 downwards.
CTGGGCCTCAACGAGACCCTCGCCGAGGCGATCGCGCTCGCCCACGACGTCGGCCACTCGCCCTTCGGGCACATCGGCGAGGACGCCTTCGACCCCTACGTGCCCGGCGGCTGGCACCACGCCGCGCAGGGCGTGCGGATCGTGGAGGTGCTCGAGCACCTCAACCTCACGGAGGAGGTGCGCGACGGCATCCGCGCGCACAGCTGGAAGATCAGCCCCCCGCCGGCCACCCGCGAGGGCGAGTGCGTCCGCTACGCCGACCGGATCGCCTACCTGTCCCACGACGCGCTCGACGCCGTCCGCGCCGGCGTGCTGCAGCCCGGCGACCTCCCGGCCGTGGCCCGGGCGGCCTTCGGCGAGCCCGGCAGCGCGATGGTCGGGACGATGGTCGACGCCGTCGTCGAGGGGTCCCTGGCCGACGGCGGCCGCGTGGTCATGGCGCCCGGGCCGCTGGCGGCCATGCACGAGCTGCGGGCGTTCATGTTCGAGCACGTCTACGTCTCCGAGACCGCCGCGGGGCAGAAGCAGCTGGCCATCGACGTCATCCGCCGGCTGGTCGACCACCACCTGGCCCACCCCGAGCTGATCCCGCCCACCTACCGCGACACCGCGGCCGACCTCGTCACCCAGGTGGTCGACCACGTGTCCGGGATGACCGACCGCTTCGCCCTGGCCACCCACGACCGGCTCTTCGGCGACGACGCCGCCGCCCGGATGACCCCGCTGCTGCGCCGCTGAACGCCGCTCAGACGACCGGGCCGTCCTCGTCGGCCCGGGTCTCGGGCTGCCGGCCGCGCCACCGCTCGCCGAGCAGGCCGACGAGCAGGGCCACGAAGGTGACCAGGAAGACCTGGCCGACGAGCGCCTCGGTGACGGCCAGCAGCCGGCCCGGCGGCGTGACCGCGGCGAGGTCGCCGTAGCCCACGGTGGTGAGCGTCGACAGGCTGAAGTACATGAACGTCGTCGTCGGCTCGGGGCGGCCGAAGAAGTCGTCGCTCCCGTCCTGGACGCCGAGGAAGGCGAAGAAGAACGCCAGCGCGAGGAGCAGGTAGGCCGCGACGGCGCCCTGCACGGTCTGCAGCGTCACCTCGTCGTGCTGCAGCAGGCGGCGGATCACCACGACCGGGGCCAGCGCCGACAGCACGATCCACAGCAGCGGCGCGGTCCCGGAGCCGGCCACCGCCGCCTCGTCGGTGGCCCCGGGCAGCCGGGCGACGATCCCGACGACGGTGACCAGCACGCTCAGCCCGACCAGCACGGTGACCACCCGCAGCCAGTGTCGGGCCACGCCCGACGTCCGCAGGGCCAGCAGCAGCGTCGCGCCGACGAACACCGTGACCACGACCTGCGCCGCCGACTCCGCCGGCCCCGAGCGCCCGGGGGTGACCCCGGCCAGCGACAGGGTGACCAGCGCGACGACGGTGAGGGCGAGCAGGGCGCCGAAGCGGTCCAGCGACGGGGACAGGTCGTCGAAGGGCCGCAGCCGGTGCCGCAGCCGGTGCCGGATCGACACGCCACCTCCACGCGGGGCCGGGACCGCCGCCGGGACGCGGCGCCGGCGACACGGTAGTGCCGGCCTGGATCGCCGGCGTTCCCCGCGCCGTGCGGGTGCTGCAGCACCGGCACGGCACGAGGAACGCCCGCACTCCCGCCGTCTCGACCGTTATCCCCAACTGATCCGGCGACCGAGGAGCCGGACGCGCGGGGGAGGGTGGCGCCGGGGAAGACGGCACCGAGGGGACCGCCATACGCCGAGATCCCGTGATCTCGGCCGCCGGGACGGGCCGGGCGGGTCGAGATCACGGGATCTCGCGGGGCGAGGAGCGGGGATCAGCCCGGCGAGGAGCCCCGCCGGCGCAGGTAGCGCTCGAACTCGCGGGCGATCTGGTCGCCGTCGGCCTGGGACAGGTCGGTCTCGGTGGCGCGCTCCTCCAGCGAGCGCACGTACTCGACGACCTCGGCGTCCTCCTGGGCCATCTCGTCGACGGTCTTGACCCAGTCGTCGGCCTGCGCGGGCAGCCCGCCGAGCGGCACCGGCAGCTCGAGCACCTCCTCGACCCGCTGCAGCAGCGCGACGGTGGCCCGCGGCGAGGGCGGCTGGGAGACGTAGTGCGGAACGGCGGCCCAGAAGCTCACCGCCGGCAGCCCGGCCTGCACGCAGGCGTCCTGGAACACGCCGAGGATGCCGGTGGGGCCCTCGTAGCGGGAGGTCTCCAGCCCGTAGGCGCGGGCGGACTCCTGGTCGTAGGCGGAGCCGCTGACCGGGGTGGGGCGGGTGTGCGGGGTGTCGGCGAGCAGCGCACCGAGGGCGACGACGGTCTGCACGTCGAGCTCCTGGCACAGCTCGATCAGCTCGGCGCAGAAGCCGCGCCAGCGCATGTTGGGCTCGATGCCCCGGATGAGGACGACGTCGCGGTCGCTGCCGGGCGGGCGGGCGACCGAGACCCGCGTCGTCGGCCACTCGATGCGCCGGCTGACGCCCTCGACGAGCGACACGGTGGGGCGGTTGACCTGGAAGTCGTAGTAGTCCTCGGGGTCGAGCGCCGCGAGGGGAGTGGCGTCCCAGATGAGCTCGAGGTGCTCGAGCGCCCCGGTGGCGGCGTCCCCGGCGTCGTTCCAGCCCTCGAAGGCGACCACCGCCACCGGCTGGTTCAGCTGGGGCAGGTCCTCGGGAGCGGACTTCGGGTCGGTCACCCCTGCGAGCCTACGTCGGTCGCGCCGCCCCGCCCGCGTGGCGCGGGTGGGAGGATGACACGGGCCCGCCGGACCGCCTCCGACGGCGCAGGGGAACACGCGCGGGCCAGCGGCTGCTGCCCCGTGCAGCAGGACGTGCCGCCGACCGACCCCGAGGACGCCCGTGACCGACGCCCCGCAGCTCCGCCCCGACGCCACCGCGGAGCTCACCGCCCTGCTCGAGCAGCGCATCCTGGTGCTCGACGGCGCGATGGGGACGGCGATCCAGCGCGAGCGGCCCAGCGAGGCCCGCTACCGCGGCGAGCGGTTCGCCGACTGGCCGACCGACCTGCAGGGCAACAACGACCTGCTGGTGCTCACCCAGCCGGAGTTCGTCGCGGGCATCCACCGCGAGTACCTCGAGGCCGGCGCCGACGTCGTCGAGACCAACACCTTCAACGCCACCGCCATCTCGCTGGCCGACTACGGCATGGGCTCCCTCGCCCGGGAGATCAACGAGGCCGCCGCCCGGCTGGCCCGCCGCGAGGCCGACGCCATGACCGCCCGCACGCCGGGGCGGCCGCGCTACGTCGCCGGCGCCATGGGGCCGACGTCGAAGACGGCGTCCATCTCGCCCGACGTCAACGACCCCGGCGCCCGCAACGTCACCTTCGACGAGCTGGTCGCCGCCTACCGGGAGCAGGCCGACGGCCTGGTCGACGGCGGCGCCGACCTGCTGCTGGTCGAGACGGTCTTCGACACGCTCAACGCCAAGGCGGCGATCGTCGCCCTGGAGACGCTGTTCGACGAGCGCGGCCGCCGCTGGCCGGTGATCGTCTCCGGCACGATCACCGACGCGTCGGGCCGCACCCTGTCGGGGCAGACCACCGAGGCGTTCTGGCACTCCGTGCGGCACGTGCGGCCGCTGGCCGTCGGGCTCAACTGCGCGCTGGGCGCGGAGGAGCTGCGGCCCTACGTCGCCGAGCTGTCGCGGGTCGCCGACACCTTCGTCTCCTGCTATCCCAACGCCGGCCTGCCCAACGCCTTCGGCGAGTACGACGAGGCGCCGGAGGAGACCGCCGGCGTGCTGGGGGGCTTCGCCGAGGAGGGGTTCGTCAACGTCGTCGGCGGCTGCTGCGGCACCACGCCGGCGCACGTGGCCGCCATCGCCGCGGCCGTCGACGGGCTCCCGCCGCGCCGGCCGCCGTCGGTCCGCCCGGCGCTGCGGCTCTCGGGACTGGAGCCGCTGACCGTCGACGAGGACTCGCTGTTCGTCAACGTCGGCGAGCGCACCAACATCACCGGCTCGGCGCGCTTCCGCCGCCTGATCCGCGACGGGGACTACCCGACCGCGCTGGCCGTGGCCCGCCAGCAGGTCGAGGCCGGCGCGCAGGTCATCGACGTCAACATGGACGAGGGGATGATCGACGGCGTCGAGGCGATGACCCGCTTCACCCGCCTCGTCGCCGCCGAGCCCGACATCTGCCGCGTGCCGGTGATGGTCGACTCCTCCAAGTGGGAGGTCATCGAGGCGGGCCTCAAGCAGCTGCAGGGCAAGTCGATCGTCAACTCGATCTCGCTGAAGAACGGCGAGGAGGAGTTCGTCCGGCAGGCCGAGCTGTGCCGCCGGTACGGCGCCGCCGTCGTCGTCATGGCCTTCGACGAGGACGGGCAGGCCGACACCCTCGAGCGCCGGCAGGCCATCTGCCGGCGCGCCTACGACGTGCTGGTGCACCGGGTGGGCCTGCCGCCGGAGGACGTGGTCTTCGACCCCAACGTCTTCGCCGTCGCCACCGGCATCGAGGAGCACACCCGCTACGGCCTGGACTTCATCGAGGCCACCCGCTGGATCAAGGAGAACCTGCCGCACGCGCTGGTCTCCGGCGGCGTGTCGAACGTGTCGTTCTCCTTCCGCGGCAACAACCGCGTGCGCGAGGCCATCCACGCGGTGTTCCTCTTCCACGCGATCGCCGCCGGCATGGACATGGGCATCGTCAACGCCGGCGCGCTGGAGGTGTACGAGGAGGTCCCCGCGCCGCTGCGGGAGCGGATCGAGGACGTCGTCCTCGCCCGCCGGCCCGACGCCACCGAGCGGCTGCTGGAGATCGCCGGCGAGTACGCCGCCACCGGGGCCGCGGAGGAGGCGGCGACCGAGGAGTGGCGGTCGCTGCCGGTGGCCGAGCGGATCACCCACGCGCTGGTCAAGGGCGTCGACGAGTTCGTCGAGGCCGACACCGAGGAGCTGCGCGCCGAGATCGCCGCGCGCGGCGGTCGGCCGATCGAGGTCATCGAGGGCCCGCTGATGAGCGGGATGAACGTCGTCGGCGACCTGTTCGGCGCCGGCAAGATGTTCCTGCCGCAGGTGGTCAAGTCCGCGCGGGTGATGAAGAAGGCCGTCGCCTACCTCGTGCCCTTCATCGAGGCGGAGAAGCAGCCCGGCGACGTCGAGCGCACCAACGGCCGCGTGGTCATGGCCACCGTCAAGGGCGACGTCCACGACATCGGCAAGAACATCGTCGGCGTCGTCCTGCAGTGCAACAACTACGACGTCGTCGACCTCGGCGTCATGGTGCCGGCGCAGAAGGTCCTCGACACCGCCAAGGAGGTCGGCGCCGACGTCATCGGGCTGTCCGGGCTGATCACCCCGTCGCTGGACGAGATGGTCGGCCTGGCCGCCGAGATGGAGCGGCAGGGCTTCGAGGTGCCGCTGCTGATCGGCGGGGCGACGACGTCGCGCGCGCACACCGCGGTCAAGGTGGCGCCGCGCTACCACGGCCCGGTGATCTGGGTGAAGGACGCCTCGCGGTCGGTGCCCGTCGTCGCGGCGCTGCTGTCCGACGAGCAGCGACCGGGGCTGCTGGCCGCCACCGACACCGAGTACGCGGCGCTGCGCGAGCGGCACGCCGCCCGCACCGACACCCGCACGCTGCTGTCCCTCGACGCCGCCCGCGCCGCCGCGCCGGCCATCGACTGGTCGTCGTACGAGCCGCCGCGACCCCGCGCGGGGACCGGCGTGCAGGTGCTGCGCGAGTACCCGCTGGAGGAGCTGCGCGGGTACATCGACTGGCAGCCGTTCTTCACCGCCTGGGAGATGCGCGGCCGCTTCCCGGACCTGCTGCACAACCCGGCCACCGGCGAGGCGGCGCGGCGGCTGTTCGACGACGCGCAGGCGATGCTCGACCGGATCGTCGCGGAGCGCTGGCTGACCGCCTCCGGCGTGTTCGGGCTGTTCCCGGCGGCGCGGGTCGACGGCGAGGGCGGGCCCGGTGAGGACATCGAGGTCTACACCGACGGGTCGCGCACGCAGGTGCGGGCCGTGCTGCACCAGCTGCGGCAGCAGACCGAGGGCCGCGACGGCGCCCCCCGCAAGTCACTCGCCGACTTCGTCGCGCCGCGGGGGACCGGCCTGGCCGACCACGTCGGCGCCTTCGCCGTCACCGCGGGGATCGGCTCGGCCGAGCGGGTGGCCGCGTTCAAGGCCGCCCACGACGACTACTCGGCGATCCTGCTCGAGGCGCTGGCCGACCGGCTGGCCGAGGCCTTCGCCGAGCGGCTGCACGAGCGGGTGCGCCGGGAGTTCTGGGGCTACGCGGCCGACGAGCGGCTGGACAACGACGCGCTGATCGCCGAGCGCTACCGCGGCATCCGCCCGGCGCCGGGCTACCCGGCCTGCCCCGAGCACACCGAGAAGCAGACGATCTGGGAGCTGCTCGACGTCGAGGCCGCGATCGGCGTGACGTTGACCGAGTCGATGGCGATGTGGCCGGGCGCGGCGGTCAGCGGGCTGTACCTCGCCCACCCGCAGGCGCGCTACTTCAACCTCGGCCGGCTCGGCCGCGACCAGGTGGAGGACTACGCCCGCCGCAAGGGCTGGACCCTCGCCGAGGCCGAGCGCTGGCTGGCACCGAACCTGGGCTACCGCACCGACGAGGACTGAGGAAGGCTCACGCTGCGGCAGGTCACCCGGCCAACAGGTCGACGGCCTGGCGGGCCATCTCGAGCTCCTCGTCGGTGGGCACCACCAGGACGGCGACCGGGCTGTCCTCGGCCGACACCCGCCGGGCACCCGGCTCGCGCGCGCCGTTGCGCTCCTCGTCGAGGCGGATGCCCAGCTGCTCCAGCCCGGCCAGCGACCGCGCCCGCACGACCGGGTCGTTCTCCCCGATGCCGCCGGTGAAGACGATCGCGTCGGTGCGGCCGAGCACGGCCAGGTAGGCGCCCACGTACTTGCGCAGCCGGTGGCAGAACACCTCGAGGGCCAGCGCGGCGTCGTCGTCGCCGTCGGCGATCCGCCGGTGCACCTCGCGCAGGTCGTTGGAGCCGGCCAGCGCGAGCATGCCGCTGGAGGAGTTCAGCGCCCGGTCGACCTCCTCCGGCCCGAGCCCCGCGACCCGGTGCAGGTGCGCGACCACGGCGGGGTCGACGTCGCCCGAGCGCGTGCCCATGACCAGCCCCTCCAGCGGGGTCATGCCCATCGAGGTGTCCACGCTGCGGCCCCCGGCGACGGCGGTCGCGCTCGCGCCGTTGCCCAGGTGCAGCACCACGCTGTTCACCTCCGCCACCGGCCGCCCGAGGAACGCGGCGGCGGCGCGGGAGACGAAGGCGTGCGACGTGCCGTGGAAGCCGTAGCGGCGCACGCCGTGGTCGCGCGCCCACTGCGGGGGCACCGCGTAGGTGTAGGCCGACGGCGGGAGGGTGGCGTGGAAGGCGGTGTCGAACACCGCCACGTGCGGCAGGCCCGGGAAGGTCCGCCGGGCCACCTCGATGCCCACGGCGTTGACCGGGTTGTGCAGCGGGGCCAGCGTGGCCAGCTCCCGGATCGCGCGCAGCACGGCGTCGTCGACGAGCACCGGCGCGGAGAACCGGTCGCCGCCGTGCACCACCCGGTGGGCGACGGCGACCAGCCCGGCGTCGGCCAGCGCCGGGCCGCGGCGCTCGAAGGCGGCCAGCGCGGCCGCCAGCGCCTCCGCGTGGTCGGGCAGCGGCTGCTCGACCACGTCGGGGGGCCGCCCGGCCCGGGTGTGGGTGAGTCGGCCGGAGGGCTGCCCCACCCGCTCGGCCAGCCCCCAGGCCAGCGCCTCGCCGGCGGCGACGTCGACCAGCCGGTACTTCAGCGACGACGAGCCGCAGTTGACGACGAGCACCCGCCCGGTCACGACTGCGCCTGGACGGCGGTGATCGCCACGGTGTTGACGATGTCCTGCACGGTCGCGCCGCGGGAGAGGTCGTTGACCGGCGCGCGCAGGCCCTGCAGCACCGGCCCGACCGCCACCGCGCCGGCGCTGCGCTGCACCGCCTTGTAGGTGTTGTTGCCGGTGTTGAGGTCGGGGAAGACGAACACCGTGGCCCGCCCGGCCACCTCGCTGCCGGGCAGCTTGGTGCGCGCCACCCCGGCGTCGACGGCGGCGTCGTACTGGATCGGCCCCTCCACCGACAGCCCGGGCGCCCGCTCGCGCACCAGCTCGGTCGCCGTGCGCACCCGGTCGACGTCCTCCCCGCTGCCCGACCGGCCGGTGGAGTAGGACAGCATCGCCACCCGCGGCTCGACGCCGAAGCGGGCCGCGGTCTGCGCGGAGGTGACCGCGATCTCGGCCAGCTGCTCGGCGGTGGGGTGCACGTTGACCGCGCAGTCGCCGTAGACGAGCACCCGGTCGGCCAGGCACATGAAGAACACGCTGGAGACGATCGAGACGCCGTCGACGGTCTTGATCAGCTCCAGCGCCGGGCGGATGGTCTGCGCGGTGGTGTGGGTGGCGCCGGACACCATCCCGTCGGCCCGGCCGAGGGCCACCATCAGCGTGCCGGCGTAGGAGACGTCGACGACGAGGTCGCGGGCGGCGTCCATGGTCACGCCGCGGTGCGCGCGCCGCCGCGCGTACTCCACCGCCAGCTCCTCGCGCAGGCCCGGCTCGCAGGGGTCGAGCAGCCGCGCGCCGTCGACGTCGGCACCGGCGCGGGCGGCCGCGGCGCGCACCTCGGCGGGGTCGCCGAGCAGGGTGAGGTCGACGACGCCGCGGCGCAGCAGCCGCTCGGCGGCCCGCAGCACCCGCTCGTCGGTGCCCTCGGGCAGCACGACGTGCCGGCGGTCGGCGCGCGCCCGGTCGAGCAGCTCGTGCTCGAACATCAGCGGCGTGGTCACCCGCGGCCGGGCCACCGCGGTGCGGTCGAGCAGCTCCTCGGCGTCGAGGTGCTCCTCGACGAGCGCGACCGCCACGTCGATCTTGCGCTGCGCGCCGGGGTGGATCCGGCCGGGCGCGGACCCGGCGAGGGTGGCGGTGACGTAGGTGTCCTCGTCGGTGAGCACGACCGGCACGGCCGCCGGGAGGTGCCCGAGCAGCCGCAGCAGCGGGGCGGCCGGCTCGATGCCGCCGGTGAGCACCAGGCCGGCCGGGGCGGGCAACCCGCCGGAGAGGTGGGCGGCGACCACGCCGAGGACGACGTCGGCGCGGTCGCCGGGGGTGATGACCACGACGTCGTCGACCAGCCGCTCGAGCAGGTTGGGGATGGTCATGGCCGCCACCAGGACGCCGGAGGTCTCCCGGCCGAGCGTGGCGTCGTCGCCGGCCAGCGGCCGGGCGCGGCAGGCGCGGGCCACCTCGGCCATCGTCGGCGCGGTGAGCACCGGGACCTCCGGCAGCACGTACACCGGCACCTCGAGGCCGGCGACCCGCTCCCGCACCGCGGGCAGCTGCCGCGGCGGCACCCGGTTGGCGACGACGGCGACCACCTCGGTGCCGGCGTCGGCCATCGCGTCGACGCCCACCCCGACGGCGACGGCGACGTCGTTGGGCGCGCGGTCGCGGCCGGAGACGACGCACAGCACCGGCAGCCCGAGGTTGGCCGCGATGCGGGCGTTGAGCGCGAGCTCCCGGGCGGCGCCGGCCTCGCTGAAGTCCGAGCCGACGACGAGCACCCGGTCGCAGCGCGCGGCCAGCGCCCGGTAGCGGGCGACGATCTCCGACAGGGCGCGGTCCTCGTCGGCGAGCACGTCGGCGTAGGTGACCCCGGTGCAGGCGTCGGCGGGCAGGTCGGTGGAGGCGCGGGGGAGGAGCAGGTCGACGACCCCGTCGGTGCCCTCCCGCGCGGACACCACCGGCCGGAACACCCCGAGCCGGCCGACCCGCCGGGCCAGCAGCTCGAAGACCCCCAGCGCCACCGCGGACTTGCCGGTGGCCGGCTCGCAGCCGGTGACGTAGAGCCCGTCCGACACCGCCCCACCTCCTGCCCGCGACCCTAGGGCGGTCCGGCGGCCCGGGCAGGGCGGCGGCCCGGGCGTGGCCCCTGGACGCCGAGATCCCGTGATCTCGACCGCCGGGACGGGCCGGGCGGGTCGAGATCACGGGATCTCGGCGGAGCGGGGGCGGGGACCAGCCCGGCGAGGAGCCCCGCCTGCGCAGGCTCAGCCCGAGCGGGGCGGAACGGCGATCTTGTACTGGGCGATCTTGCGGTAGAGGGTGGCCCGGCCGATGCCGAGCTCCTCGGCGACGCGGGTCATCGTGGTTCCGGGCTCGGTCAGGCACCGCACGATCTCGTCGCGCTCGAGCCGCTCCAGCCGCGACAGCGGGCGGCCGCCGCCGTCGAGCACCTCCGGCGCCAGGTGGTGCACGTCGACGACGTCGGCGCGGCTGACCGCCTCGCGCACCACCCGCCGCAGCTGCGCGACGTTGCCCGGCCAGCCGTAGCCGGCCAGCGCGCGGGCGGCGCGCGGGGTGAAGGACACGCTGCGGTGGCGCTCGTGGCGCGCCGTCCAGCCGGCCAGCGGCAGCACGTCGTCGGGCCGGGCGCGCAGCGGCGGGACCTCCACGACGGCGTCGGCGAGGCGGGCCAGCGGGTCGGGCAGCGCGGCGTAGTCCGGGGCGGTGAGCACGAACGGCTGCGGCCGGCCGGGACGGCGCACCGCCGCGAGCACCTGGGCGAGCTCCCCGGCCGCCCACGCCGGGAGGGTGTGCAGCCCGGAGACGATCACGCAGGTGTCGGCGTCGCGCAGTTCGGGGGTCCACAGGTCCAGCCACGGCGCGACGTCCCCGGCCTCCGGGGCGCGGGCGTGCAGCAGCCGCTGCCGGCCGGGCAGCCGCCGCCGGGCGAGGACGGCCAGCGTCGCCTTGCCCGCACCCGGCTCGCCGACGACGACGGCCGCCCGCCCCGCGGCGACGGCGGCGCCCGCGGCGTCGACCGCCGACCGCCACGCCGCCGATCCGCAGGGGTCGCCGTCGTCGGGCGCCAGTGACCCGCCCACCACCCGGTACACCTCCCCGCGCGGCGCCGGCCGCAGCACGGGCCGCCCGCCGGTGCGCACCGCCATCAGGGCACTGGTCGCGCTGGCCGCCGTCTGGGCCAGGCCCAGCAGCAGCTCGGAGGAGGAGTCCGACCAGGTGGTGAGGTTGATGCTCCCGGCCAGCTCGCCGGTGGCGGGCTCGAGCACGGGGGCCGCGGCGCAGGTGTAGCCGCGCAGCTCGGCACACCAGTGGTCCCCGGCGCGCACCAGCGTCGGCGTCCGGTCGGCCAGTGACAGCCCGAGGCCGTTGGTGCCGGCGTGCCGCTCGCTGTAGGAGAACCCCGGCGCCAGGTGCACCCGGTCCAGCGCGCGGTGGATCGAGGCGTCGTCGCCGAGCCGGGCCAGCACGAACCCGGCGGGGTCGGCCACCATCAGGCTCACCGGCTCGTTGGCAATCGTCGCCTGCAGGTCGGAGAGCACCCGGTGCGCGCACTCGTAGAGCAGCGAGCCGGTGTCCGGCGACCCGGTGAACACCGGCACGACCTCGTCGAGCGGGACGCCGTAGCCCTGGCTGCGCCGCCAGGACGCGCGCACCCGCGGCGCGGCGCCCCGGGCGGCCAGCGCGGGGTCGGGGAGCGGTCCCGGCGCGGGCACCGGCTCGTCCACGGGGCCTCCTGGCCGGCTGTCGGGGACTGCGACGTGTGGCCTGTGTCACGGCAATGTACGCGGCGGGCAGCGGCGGCGGGGTGTCTCAGAGTGAGACGACCGGGCCGTGGGCAACCGGTCCCGGCCCACCTAGCGTCGGCGCTGCGGAGGTGACCCGCCTCACAGACCGGAGCCGACGGAGGCCGACGGATGTACACCAAGGACGGCGAGCAGTACTACGTGGTGGACTCCCACATCGCGCTGTGGGACGCGCGCCCGGAGAACCAGCGCAACATCCACGGCAAGCAGTTCATCGACTGCTTCTACGACTACCACCGCAACCTGTCCCCGGAGTCCGAGGTCTGGGACTACGAGGAGTACCTCTACCAGGGCGGCGAGCGGCTCGTGCGCGACGTCTTCGTCGACGGCATCGTCGACCACGCGGTCTTCCAGCCGGCCCGGCTCGCCGAGTTCTACCACCGCGGTTTCGGCCAGACGGAGGAGGCGTTCGCCCTCGCCCAGGCCCACCCGGACAAGCTGACCTACAACCACTACTGGGACCCGCGCGACGGCGAGAACGGGCTGGACGCGCTGCGCGCCGACGCCGAGCGGATGCACCTGCAGGGCGTGAAGCTCTACACCGCCGACTGGCACGGGGAGTCCCGCGGCTGGAAGCTCACCGACCCCATGGCCTACCGCTACCTGGAGGCCTGCCGGGAGCTCGGCATCAGGAACATCCACATCCACAAGGGCCCGACCATCCGCCCGCTGGACCGCGACGCCTTCGACGTCGCCGACGTCGACCACGCCGCCACGGACTTCACCGACCTGAACTTCGTCGTCGAGCACTGCGGCCTGCCGCGGCTGGAGGACTTCTGCTGGATCGCCACCCAGGAGCCCAACGTGTACGCGGGCCTGGCCGTGGCGATTCCGTTCATCCACACCCGGCCGCGGTACTTCGCGCAGATCATGGGCGAGCTCGTCTACTGGCTCGGCGAGGACCGCATCCTCTTCGCCAGCGACTACGCGCTGTGGACGCCGAAGTGGCTGGTCGAGCGGTTCGTCGACTTCCAGATCCCCGAGGACATGACCGAGTACGCCCCGCTGAGCACCGAGGTGAAGAAGAAGGTCCTCGGCCTCAACGCCGCCAGGCTGTACGACCTGCCGGTGCCCGAGCACCTGCGGCTGCCCGACGCCGACGAGACGCAGACCGGCCCCCGGGAGCCGGCCGCCGCCGACCTGGCGACGGTGTGATGACCGCCGTCCTGACCGCGCCGGTGTCGGAGGCCGACGTCCGGGCGGCGCTGGGCACCGTCGTCGACCCCGAGCTCGACGAGCCGATCACCGACGTGGGGTTCGTCCGCTCGGTCGCCGTGGAGGGGCGGGCCGTCGAGGTGCATCTGCGGCTGCCCACCTCGTTCTGCGCGCCCAACTTCGCCTGGCTGATGGCCTCCGACGCCCACGACGCGGTGTCCGCGGTGCCGGGGGTGGGCTCGGTGGTGGTCGAGCTCGACGACCACTCCGACTCCGACCTGATCAACCGCGGGCTGGCCACGGGGCTGGGTTACCGGGGCACCTTCGGGCACGAGGCGGAGGACTCCCTCGACGAGCTGCGGGCCACCTTCCGGCGCAAGGCGCACACCGCGGCCATGGAGCGGGCGCTCACCGCGCTGCTGCGCCGCGACCCCGCCCTCGACGTCGCCGCGCTCACCCTCGGCGACCTGCCGGCGGTGGAGTCCACCACCGAGGCGCTGCTGCGCCGCCGGGAGGCCCTCGGCCTGCCGACCGACCCCGCCGCCCCGGTGCTCGTGCACGACGACGGCAGCCGCCCCGACCCCGCGCAGGCCGAGGCGGTGCTGCGCCGGGCCCGGTCGGTGCGCATCTCCGTCGACGGCAACGCGCACTTCTGCCGGGGCCTGCTCACCACCCGCTACCCGGGGTCGGAGGCCGACCAGACGCCCCGTCCCGACGACCGACCGCTGATCCCCCTGGAGGTGCGCTCATGAAGGCCGTCCGCGTGCACGAGTACCACGTCGACCCCTCGATCGACGACGTCCCCGAGCCGCAGCTGCAGGGTCCCCTCGACGTCATCGTCAGGATCGGCGGTGCCGGGGTCTGCCGCACCGACCTGCACATCCTCGAGGGCCAGTGGGCCGACCTGCAGAACCCCGACCTCCCGTACGTGATCGGGCACGAGAACGCCGGGTGGGTGCACGCCGTCGGCGAGGGGGTCACCAACGTCGCCGTCGGCGACACGGTGATCCTGCACCCGCAGCCCAGCTGCGGCCTGTGCCTGGCCTGCCGCGCCGGCCGCGACATGCAGTGCGAGAACGCCTTCTTCCCGGGGCTGTCGAACGACGACGGCGGCATGGCCGAGTACCTGCGCACCACCGCCCGCGCCTGCGTCAAGCTCGACCCGTCGACCAACCCGGCCGACGTCGCCGCGCTCGCCGACGCCGGCATCACCGCCTACCACGCGGTGCGCAAGGCGCTGCCGCTGCTGCACCCGGGGACGACGGCGGTCGTGCAGGGCGCCGGCGGGCTCGGGCACATCGGCGTCCAGTGCCTGGCGGCGCTCTCGGGCACCCGCGTGGTCGTCGTCGACCGCAACCCCGACGCCCTCGAGCTCGCGCGCCGGATCGGCGCGGACGCGACCGTGGTGGCCGACGGCGACCAGGTGCAGGCCGTGCAGGAGCTGACCGGCGGGGGCGCCGACGTCGTCTTCGACTTCGTCGCCGAGCAGGGCGCGGAGATGGACGCCTGGCGGATGACCGCCCCCGCCGGCTCGCTCTACGTCATCGGCTACGGCGGCGAGCTGCGCATCCCGACGCTGGAGTTCGTCGCCGGGGAGAAGAACGTCGTCGGCAACATCGTCGGCACCTACACCGACCTGGCCGAGCTGATGGTGCTCGCGCAGGCCGGGAAGGTCACGCTGCACACCCAGCAGTACCCGCTCGACCGGGCCGTGGACGCCATCCGCGACCTCGACGCCGGGAAGGTCCGCGGGCGCGCGATCCTCGTCCCTTGAAGGACCCCCCTTCCCCCCACGCCTCGCAGGCCCGACGCGGGGCCCTGAAGGGCGGCCGTTCCAGCACCTCACCACGCGGAGCGGCCCCTGCCGGCGACCCCGCCGGCCGGGGCCGCTGCCGGCTACCGCTCGTAGCGCACGTCCATCCGCCGCACCCGCCCGTCGGCGGCGAACTGGTAGACGTGGCGGACGGTGGTCCGCGACAGCAGGGTGCCGGCCGGGTCGCGGACGACCAGCGCGACGGTCACCTCCACCGACCCGTCGGGGCGCTCCCGGATCGTGGTCGGCCGGGCCGAGGGGCGGATGTGCGCCCACTGCCGCTCCCAGTAGGCGCGCACCGCGTCGCGCCCGTGCACCCGGCCGCCCTCCCACGCGTTGGGCCAGTCGACGTCGGCGCTCAGCACGTCGATCACGGCGTCCAGGTCGTGCGCGCTGTAGGCGCGGTACAGCGACCGGATGACCTCGTCGCGGTCGGGTTCGGTCATGGGCGGCCTCCCGGGGCGGCGGTCCGGTGGGGGCCAGCGTCGCACGGACACCGCCCGCGGCGGGACCTCGCCCTGGAGGAGCCGTGGGGCGCACGGGATGCTGGCCCCCCGCCGTCCCGACAGGAGAGACCATGACGATCGCCGCCCCGCGGCCGCCCGCGACCGGCTCCGACGACGCCGCGCTGCGCGAGATCGAGCAGCGGGTGCTGTGGCTGGCCACCGCGATCGTCGACCACGCCAACCGGGTGCGGCCCAACCCGACCGGGCTCAAGGTCGGCGGCCACCAGGCGTCCAGCGCCTCGATGGTGACGATCATGACGGCGCTGTGGCTGGAGCAGCTGCGCGCCGACGACCGGGTGTCGGTCAAGCCGCACGCCAGCCCGGTGCTGCACGCGCTGGAGTTCCTGCTCGGCCAGCTCGACGCCTCCTGGCTGACCACGCTGCGCGCCTTCGGCGGCCTGCAGTCCTACCCCTCGCGGCTCAAGGACCCGGTGCCGGCGGACTACTCCACCGGCTCGGTCGGCATCGGCGCCACCGCGCCCATCTGGGGTGCGCTGGCCCGCCGCTACGTCAACACCCAGTTCGGCGCGGGCGGCACCGGGCGGCAGTGGTCGCTGGTCGGCGACGCCGAGCTCGACGAGGGCGCGATCTGGGAGGCCGTGCTCGACCCGATGGTCGCCGAGCTCGGCGAGGTCGTGTGGGTCGTCGACCTCAACCGGCAGTCGCTCGACCGCGTCGTCCCGACGATGGGCGCGCCCCGGCTGCAGGGGATGTTCACCGCCGCCGGCTGGCAGGTGCTCACCGTCAAGTACGGCCGGCTGCTCGAGGAGCTGTTCACCCGGCCCGGCGGGCCGGAGCTGCGCGACCGGATCGACGCCATGAGCAACGCCGAGTACCAGCGGATGGTCCGCCGCGCCCCGGCGGAGCTGCGCGCGCACCTGCCGGGGGAGGGGCCGGGCGCGGCCGCGGTCGCCGCGCTGGTCGAGGAGGTCGCCGACGCCGACCTGGTCGCCGCGGTGCGCAACCTCGGCGGCCACGACCTCGCCGCGCTGCGACAGGCCTTCGCGCAGATCGACGACACCCGCCCCACCGTCGTGCTCGCCTACACCCTCAAGGGCCACGGCCTGGCCACCGAGGGCCATCCGCAGAACCACTCGGCGCTGCTGACCGAGGCCCAGCTGCACGAGCTCGCCGCGCGGGTCGGCGTCGACCCGGCCGACCCCTGGGCCGGCTTCCCGGCCGGCAGCGCCCCGGCCCGGCTCCTCGCCGACGCCGCCGCGCGGCTGGCCCGGCCCCCGGTCGACGACGTCGCCGCGCCCGCCGTCCCCGCCGACCTCGGCCGCACGCCCTCGGGCGCCGCCACCACGCAGGCGGCACTGGGACGCACCCTGCTCGACCTCAACCGCGCCGCGCCCGAGGCCGGCCGGCGGGTGGTCACCGTCAGCCCCGACGTGTCCAGCTCGACCAACCTCGGCGGCTGGGTGAACAAGGTCGGCGTCTGGTCGCACGAGGACCGCCGCAACTGGTTCGCCGACGACCCCGAGACGATCCTGCACTGGCGCGAGCGGCCCTCGGGGCAGCACGTGGAGCTCGGCATCGCCGAGACCAACCTGGTCGGCGCGCTCGGCGAGCTCGGCGCCACGTGGTCGCGCTGGGGCCAGCCGCTGCTGCCCGTCGGCGTCCTCTACGACCCCTTCGTCGGGCGGGCGCTGGAGCCGTGGTCGTTCACGGTCTACGCCGGCGGTCAGTCGCTGCTGGTCGGCACGCCGTCGGGGGTCACGCTGGCCCCCGAGGGCGGGGCGCACCAGTCGATCACCACGCCCTCGATCGGCCTGGAGCAGCCCGGCTGCCTGTCCTACGAGCCGGCGTTCGCCCTGGACACCGAGTGGTGCCTGCTGGCGGCGCTGGGCCAGATGGGCCGCCCCGGCGGGCAGTCGGCCTACGTGCGGCTGTCCACCCGCCCGGTGGACCAGGCGCTGGCCGCGGTGCCGGCCGACCCGGCGGCCCGGGAGCGGCGCCGCCGCCAGGTGGTGGCCGGCGGCTACCCGCTGCGGCGGGTGCCGCGCCCGGCGGTGACGCTGGCCGCGATGGGCGCGGTCGTCCCCGAGGCCCTCGCCGCCGCCGAGCGCCTCGAGGGGCTCGGCTTCCCCGCCGACGTCGTCGTGGTGACCAGTCCCGGGCTGCTGTTCCGCGCCGCCCAGGCCCGCCGCGGCCTGGACGAGGCCTCGCCGTGGGTGCTCGACAGCGTGCTGCCCGCCGACCGGGCCACCCCGCTGCTCACCGTGCTCGACGGACACCCGCACACGCTGGCCTTCCTCGCCGGCGTGCGGAACGTGCCGGCCACGCACCTGGGCGTCACCCGCTTCGGCCAGAGCGGGGACCTGGACAGCGTGTACCGCTACCACGGCCTCGACGTCGACTCGCTGGTCGGCGCCGCCCTCGACCTGGTCGACTAGACGAAGGACCCCGGTGCCCCCACCCCTCGCTCCGCTCGGCGCGGGCCCCTGCACCGGGGCCGTTCCAGCACGTCACCTGCTCGGCGCGGGCCGGGAGACATTCGACATGACGTCCTGACGACCGGGGTGCCGAGCGCAGCGACCGCGCACCGGTGTGGGACCGTTCTCCACCGTGATCGGACACGAGGACCTCGCCGTGCGGACCCTGGGTCCGTGCCGCATCGACTCGCCGCTGGCCGAGCGGCTCGCGTCGCGGGAGACGACGCAGCACTCGGTGGTGGAGGAGGACCGGATCCTCTTCGACGACACGATCTCGATGGCCGGCGCCCGCGGCCTGCCGGTCGAGCAGCTGCCCAGCCTGGAGCCCGGCGGGCCGCGCAAGCGCATCTACTTCGACCCCGCCAAGACCCGCGTCGGCATCGTCACCTGCGGCGGGCTGTGCCCCGGCCTCAACGACGTCATCCGCGGGCTGGTGCTGGAGCTGAGCCGGCACTACGGCGTGCGGCGGATCGTCGGGTTCCGCAACGGCTACCGCGGGTTCATCCCGCACTACGGCGAGGACGTCGTCGACCTGACCCCCGAGGTGGTCCAGCACATCGACGACGAGGGCGGCACGATCCTCGGCACCTCCCGCGGGCTGCAGGACCCCGAGGAGATCGTCGACGCGCTCGAGCGGCTCAACATCAACATCCTGTTCGTCGTCGGCGGTGACGGCACCATCCGCGGCGCGATGGAGGTCGTGCGGGTCATCGGCGAGCGCGGGCTGAAGGTCGCCGTCGTCGGCATCCCGAAGACGATCGACAACGACATCCCCTACATCGACCAGAGCTTCGGCTTCCAGACCGCCATGGCCGAGGCCACCAAGTCCATCCACGCCGCCAGCGTCGAGGCCCGCTCGGCGCCCGGGGGGGTCGGGCTGGTCAAGCTGATGGGCCGGCACTCGGGCTTCATCGCCTGCTACTCCACGCTGGCCAAGGACGACGCCGACTACGTGCTCATCCCCGAGGTGCCCTTCGCGCTGCACGGCGAGCGCGGCTTCCTCGAGCACCTGCGCCGCCGGGTCGAGGACCGCGGGCACGCCGTCGTCGTGGTGGCCGAGGGCGCCGGGCAGGAGCACATCGACGAGCACGAGCCCGGCCGCGACGCCTCGGGCAACGTGCGGCTGGGCGACATCGGCCGGCTGCTGCGCCGGCTCATCTGCGAGCACCTGGACAAGGCGGGGGTGGAGAACAACGTCCGCTACTTCGACCCGAGCTACGCCATCCGCAGCGTGCCGGCCAACCCCTACGACAGCGCCTACTGCCTGCGCCTGGCGCACGCCGCGGTGCACGCGGCGATGGCCGGCCGCACCGAGGTGATCGTCGCCCGCCGGCGGCGCCGGTTCGTGCACATCCCGATGCCGCTGGCGGTCAGCCGCCGCAACCACGTCGACCCGCTGGGCGACCTGTGGCTGTCGGTGCTGGAGGCCACCGGCCAGCCGGTCCGCTTCGCGTAGCCCTCACCCGGGCGGGTGGGAGCGCGGCACTCGACTGTGCCGCGGCCGGGAGTCTGCCGAAGGTCCGTCCGTCAGCTGCGGACACCCGACGACAGGACAACCAGCCCCATGACGTCGCCCACGAGGAGCACCCCGCCCCGCCGCGGCCGGTCCCGCGCGCTGCGGATCGCCGCCGCCGCGGCGGTCGGCGCCGTCGTCGCGCTGACCCCCGGCACGGCCGGTGCGGCACCGAACCGCTCCGCCCCGCCCGACGTCGTCCCGGTCGTCGACTGTGTCGTCCGGAACGGCGACGGCAGCTGGACGGCGGTGTTCGGCTACGACAACCGGACCGGCGCGACCGTCGACATCCCCGTCGGGCCGGCGAACCAGGTGACGCCCACCGGCTACGGCGCCCCCCAGCCGACCCGCTTCGCCCCCGGTCTGCGGCGCGGCGTGTTCTCGGTGACGGTGACCCGCGGCGGCGGGCCGGTGTGGCACCTGGGCAGCACCAACCTCGCCGCCCGCGAGACCGACACCGCCTGCCCGCCGTCGACCCAGATGCCGGCCGACGGCAACGGGACCGGTGCGGCCATCGGCGTGGCCCTGGCCGCCGGCGTGGGCGCGGTGCTGCTGCGCCGCAGCCGCCGCGCGGTCCCCGCCGCCGGCTGACCGTCCCGCGGACCGGCGCACGGGGGTCGGTCCGCGGGTGGTGTGCGCCCGAGCTCCGCGCTCGGGTCGGTCCCGGCTCGGTGCTCCTGCGGTGTCGTGCCCGCTCCTGCGGTGCTGCGTCGCCGCAGGAGTGGGCAGACCACCGCGGGAGCCGTCCGAGGCGGGAGGCGGGAGGCGGGAGGCGAGGCTCAGCCGAAGGTGAAGGCGTAGATCCCGGCGCCCGGGTCGAGGAACTCGATCTCCGCGGTGGCGTCGGTGACCGCGCCCCGCCGTCGCAGCAGCTGGTACAGCCGCGGCTCGGTGACCACGCCCTCGCCGGAGGCGTCGACGTCCTCCCCGGAGTCGGTGCCCGGCGGGCGGCCGTCGAGCCGCACGCGGATGCGTGCGCTCCCGCCGGCCGGCGGCGCCACGACCAGGTGCAGGTCGCGGGCGTGGAACCGGCAGGTCAGCCGCCCGCCCGGGTCCTCGACCACCGAGGCCTCGCGGCCGATGGTCCACGCGCCGGCCAGCGCCCAGTGCCCGGAGCGCATCCGCGCGGGCGTGGCGTAGACGTGCGCCCGGTCGGCGACCAGCCGGCCCGGGGAGGCGAACCCGGTGGTCCGGTCGTAGCCGAGGTAGTTCTCCGCGGAGCGCAGCGTGTCCCAGTCCGCGGGCGCCTCGACGCCGCGGGCGTCGACCGGCACCGGCTCGGGCCCGAGGTCACCGGCCCCGGCCTCGGTGAGCAGCCGCCGCAGCACCGACTCGGTCTCCTCGTAGCCGCCCTCGCCGAAGGCGTGGTGGCGCAGCCGCCCCTCGGCGTCGACCAGGTACAGGGCCGGCCAGAAGTGGTTGTGGAAGGACCGCCACACCACGAAGTGGGAGTCGACGGCGACGGGGTAGCGGATCGAGCGGGCCTCCACGGCGCGGCGGACCTCGGCGACGTCGTGCTCGAAGGAGAACTCCGGCGAGTGCACGCCGACGACGACCAGCCCCGCGTCGCGCCACGCCTCCTCCCAGGCGCGCACGTAGGGCAGCTGGCGCAGCCAGTTGATGCACGTGAGGGTCCAGAAGTTCACCGCGACGACGCGGCCGCGCAGGTCGGCGCCGCTCAGCGGCGGGGAGTTGACCCAGTCGGTGGCGCCGTCGAGGGAGAAGTCGGCCCCGACCGCCCACCGCGCGTCCTCGCCGTCGTCGGGCCCGCGGTCCTCGGCGCGGGGGTCGTCGTTCTGGAGGAGCCGTTCGAGGCGGCGGGTGGTGGGCAGGTGGTCGGAGGCCATGGCCGGGGTTCCTCTCCGGTGCGCAGGGTGCCGGTGACCCACCCTCGGCGCCCGGGCGGGGCCCTCGCGCCCGTGAGGCACCCTGGCCCGCTGCCGGGTCCGCCCGCCGGCTGCCGCGACGCGGACGGGGCGCGGCAGCCGGCCGGCGGGTCAGCGCAGCACGACGCCGGCGTCGACCCGCAGCTCCAGGCCCGTGATGTAGCGGGCGTCGTCGGAGGCCAGGAACCGCAGGGCGGCCGAGGTGTCGCGGGTCTCCATCCAGCCGATGGGGAGCACGTGCTGCGGCCGGGAGGCGATCTCGTACTCCTCGTCGGTCGGCGCGGGGTTGTCCGGCAGGAAGAGCCGCTTGTTCG
The DNA here is from genome assembly GCF_054050055.1 of Geodermatophilus sp. SYSU D00814. Taxonomy (NCBI): domain Bacteria; kingdom Bacillati; phylum Actinomycetota; class Actinomycetes; order Geodermatophilales; family Geodermatophilaceae; genus Geodermatophilus; species Geodermatophilus sp. SYSU D00814. The sequence continues at coordinate 89,295 of NZ_JBJGYP010000017.1, read as the reverse complement.
TCTCGGTCATGTAGATCGCGGTGTTGACGTTGGTCGGCGACAGCGCGTTGACCCGGATGGAGTGCGGGCCGAGCTCGGCGGCCATCGGCTTGAGCATGCCCACCAGCGCCGTCTTGGCCGCCACGTAGTGGGTGATGTTCGGGAAGCCCTTGGTGGCCCCCGCGGAGGCGACCATGACGATGGCGCCGCCGTGGCCGCCCTCGATCATCGCGGGGGTGGCGGCGCGGACGGTGTGCCAGACCCCGGTGAGGTCGGTCTCGACGGTGTCCTTCCACTCCTGCAGGCCGATCTCCCAGAACGGCCCGGCGCCGCAGCAGATCCCCGCGTTGGCCACCACGACGTCGACCCGGCCGAACCGCTCGAGGCCCTTGGCCAGCACCGCCTCGACCGAGGCGTAGTCCCGGGCGTCGGCCCGCTCGGCGACCATCCGCCGCCCGGTGGCCTCGACCAGGGCGCGGGTCTCCTCCAGGTCGGCCTTCGTGGCCATGGGGGTGCTGGCGCCGGGGATGTCCTCGCAGATGTCGAAGCCGATGATGTCCGCGCCCTCCGTCGCGAGGTCGACGGCGAACTGCCGGCCCTGCCCGCGCCCGGCTCCGCTGATGAAGGCGACCCGGCCCGCGAAGCGGTGGGGGTCGAACGCCGTGAAGGCCATGTCCTGTCCTGTTCCTCGTCTCTGCGGGTGGGGGAGCCGCTGCCGGCGGGGGCCCGCCGGCAGCGGCGCGGTGTCAGGCGTTCTGCGGGAAACCGAGGTTGAGGCCGCCGTGGCTGGGGTCGAGCCAGCGGGAGGTGACGACCTTGCCCCGGGTGTAGAAGTGCACGCCCTCGGCGCCGTGGGCGTGGGAGTCGCCGAAGAGGCTGTTCTTCCACCCGCCGAAGGAGTAGTAGGCCATCGGCACCGGGATGGGCACGTTGATGCCGATCATCCCGACCTCCACCTCGTGCTGGAAGCGCCGGGCGGCGCCGCCGTCGTTGGTGAAGATCGCCGTCCCGTTGCCGTACTCGTTGCGGTTGATCAGCGCGACGGCGTCGTCGTAGGTGTCGACCCGCAGCACCGACAGCACCGGGCCGAAGATCTCGTCGGTGTAGACGCTCATGTGCGGCTCGACGTGGTCGACCAGCGTGGGGCCGAGCCAGAAGCCGTCCTCGGCGCCGTCGGGCTGCACCTGCCGGCCGTCGACGACGACCTTCGCGCCCTCCTGCTCCCCGGCCTCGACGTAGGACTCGACGCGGTCGCGGTGCCTGCGGCTGATCAGCGGGCCCATGTCGCAGCCCTTGCGGCCGTCGCCGGTGCGCAGCGTGCGGGTGCGCTCGGCGATGCGGGCGACCAGGTCGTCGCCGATGCCGCCGACGGCGAGCACCGCGCTGATGGCCATGCACCGCTCGCCGGCGGAGCCGAAGCCGGAGTTGACCGCCTGGTCGGCGGCCAGGTCGAGGTCGGCGTCGGGGAGCACCACCATGTGGTTCTTCGCCCCGCCGAGGGCCTGCACCCGCTTGCCGTGCCGGGTGCCGGTCTCGTACACGTACTTCGCGATCGCCGTGGAGCCGACGAAGGACACCGCCTTGACGTCGGGGTGCTCCAGGAGCCGGTCGACGGCGACCTTGTCGCCCTGCGCGACGTTGAACACGCCGTCGGGCAGGCCGGCCTCCTTCCACAGCTCGGCCATCCACAGCGCCGCCGAGGGGTCCTGCTCGCTGGGCTTGAGGACGACGGTGTTGCCGGTGGCGATGGCGATGGGGAAGAACCACATCGGGACCATCGCGGGGAAGTTGAACGGGCTGATGACGGCGACCGGCCCGAGCGGCTGGCGGATGGAGAACACGTCGACGCTGGTGGATGCGTTCTCGGTGAACCCGCCGCGGACCAGCGAGGGGACGCCGCAGGCGTACTCGACGACCTCCTGGCCGCGGGAGACCTCGCCGAGGGCGTCGTCGAGGACCTTGCCGTGCTCGGCGGTGATGATCGCGGCCAGCTCGGGCTTGCGGGCGTTGAGCAGCTCGCGGAAGCGGAACAGCACCGCGGTGCGCTTGGCCAGCGAGGTGTCCCGCCAGCGGGGGAAGGCGGCGACGGCGGCGGCGACGGCGGCGTCGACCTCCTCGGTCGAGGCGAGGGCGACCTCGCCGAGCACCTCGCCGGTGGCCGAGTCGGTCACCTCGCCGGTGCGGCCGCTGGTGCCCTCGCGGCGGGCGCCGTCGATCCAGTGCGGGATGTGCGTGGTCATGGGGTGCTCCTCAGGTGAGGGTGCCGTCGGGGAAGTGCTTGGTGACCAGCTCGCGGATGGCGCCGAGCATGCGGGTGCCCGACTCGCGGGCCTGGTCGTCCCAGCCGAAGACGCAGGTGGTCAGGACGCCGTCGAAGCCGATCCCGGCGAGGGCGGCGAAGGCCTCGTCGAAGTCGACGTCGCCGCGCCCGATCTCCATGTGCTGGTGGACGCGGGTGGTGTTGCCCGGCGGGTTGGTGATGTAGCGCAGCCCGTCGGAGGCGCGGTGGTCCATCGAGTCGGCGACGTGCACGTGGGTGAGCAGGTCGCCGGCCGCGGCGATGATGCCGGGGGCGTCGTCGCCCTGGTGGAAGGTGTGCGGCGTGCAGTAGAGGAAGGACACGCACGGGCTGTCGATGCCGCGGATGGCGTCGATCGCGGGGCGGCCGAGCTCGATGAAGTCGTCGGGGTGCGGCTCGAGGGCGAGCTTGAGGCCCTCCCGCTCCAGGAGTGGGAGCAGCTCCTCCATGGAGCGCCAGAACATCGCCTCGGCGAGCTCGGGCGCCTCGGGGCGGCCGTTGAACTCGCTGTTGAGCGTGTCGACGCCGAGCTCGACGCAGATCTCGATGGTCCGGCGCCAGTAGCGCACCGCCGCCTGCCGCTCGACCTCACCGGGCCCGGACCAGCGCATCACCGGCAGCAGCGAGGTGATGCCGACGCCGGCGTCGGCGAGCCGGCTCTTGAACGCCCGCACGGTGGCGGTGTCGACGCGGGGGTGCTTGAAGAACGGGACGAAGTCCTCGCGGGGCGAGAGCTCGATCCACTCGTAGCCCATGCCGGCCACCACGTCGGGCAGCTGGAGCAGCGGCGTGGTCCGCAGCATCTGCGGGTCCAGCGCGATCCTCATGACGGGTTTCCTCCTCGCGACTCCATCCGGACCTCGGTGCGCCGGCCGGTGCGCAGCGCCTCCACCCCCGCGGCGCAGACCGCCTGCGCCGCGTAGCCGTCCCACGCGCCGGGGCCGTCGACGTCGCCCTGCCGGGCGGCGTCGACCCAGCGCTGCAGCTCGACGTCGTAGGCGAGGCCGAAGCGCTCGCGGAAGCCGGGGGTGAGCCCGGTGCCGCGGACGGCGCCGCCCGGGCCGGCGGACTGCCGGACCAGGCCCTGCGGCAGGCCGATCACCGCGCTGCCGTCCTCGCCGACCACCTCGGTGCGCACCTCGTAGGCCAGGCCCGTGCTCACGAAGCACTCGACGTCGACCAGCCGGCCGCCGGAGGTCTCCAGGAGCACCAGCAGCGGGTCCGACAGCCCCTCGGCGGCGTGCCGGGTCGACCGCGGGGTCAGGACGGTGACCGCGGCGATCTCCTCGCCGAGCAGGAACCGGGCGACGTCGACCTCGTGCACCACGGAGTCGTTGACGATCGACTCGGTGGTGACGCCCGGCGGGACGGCGGGGTTGCGGTGCGCGCAGTGCACCAGCAGGGGCTCACCGAGCCCGCCGGAGGCGACGAGCTCGCGCAGCGCGGCGTACTCGGGGTCGAAGCGGCGCATGAAGCCGACCTGCACCAGCCGCCGGCCGGTGCGCGCGGTGTGGGCGTCCTCGGCGCGGACGATCTGCAGCGAGCTGGCGGCGTCCATGGTCAGCGGCTTCTCGCACAGCACCGGGATCCCGCGCTCGATGCAGGCGAGCACCTGCTCCTCGTGGAACCGGCCGGGGGTGGCGATGACGACCGCGTCGATCCCCGGGTCGGCGATCGCGGCGAGCGGGTCGGGGACCACCCGGCAGCCGGGCACCCCGGCGGCGACCTGGTCGGCGCGCTGGGTGGCCGCGTCGCTGACGACGGCCACGCGGGCGCCGGAGACCCGGCGGGTCAGCCGGGCGACGTGGTCGGCGCCCATCAGCCCGACGCCGAGGACGGCGACCCGCAGCTCCGCCGGGGCGGCACCGGTCGCGGGGGAGGCGGGGAGGACCTCGGTCGCCGTCACACCGGCTCCTGCACGGGGGTGCGGGGGCGGCCGATCTCCAGCGAGCGCAGCCCGCAGGAGCCGATGAGGCGGTGGGTGCGCTGCGCGATGGGCAGCGGGACGTCGGGCGGGCAGGGGTAGAGGTCGTGCTCGACGATGGCGAACACGTCCAGGCCCAGCCGGTCGACCTCCGCCAGCAGCGGCGGCAGGTCGGGCACCCCGTGCGGCGGCTCGATCATGGCGCCCAGCTGCACCGCCTGCGGGAACGGCACGTCCTCGGCGTGCACCCGCTCGATCACGGCGGGGTCGACCTGCTTGAGGTGCAGGTAGCCGATCCGCTCCGGGTAGCGGCGGACCAGGTCGAGGTTGTCGCCGCCGTAGTAGCTGACGTGGCCGGTGTCCAGGCACAGCGGCACGTACCGCGGGTCGGTCTCGGCGAGGAACCGCTCGATGTCGGGCTGGCGCCCGACGTGGCTGTCGGCGTGTGGGTGGAAGGCGATGGACAGGCCGAACTCCTCCTGCACCGCCCGGCCCAGCCGGTCGATGCCCGCGGCCAGGCGCGCCCAGGCCTCGGCGGTCAGCTCGCGCGGCTCGACGGCCTCCCCGGTCCGGTGGTCGCGCCACACGTCGGGGATGACCACCACGTGGGTGCCGCCCATCGCGGCGGTGAGCGTGGCGACGTCGCCGACCTGGTGCCACACGTCGTCCCAGGAGTCGGGCCGGTGCAGGTGCTCGAACACCGTCCCGGCCGAGACGCGCAGGCCGCGGGCGGCCAGCTCCTCGCCCAGCCGGGCGGGGTCGGTGGGCAGGTAGCCGTACGGGCCGAGCTCGATCCACTCGTACCCGGCGGCGCTGACCTCGTCGAGGAAGCGCTGCCAGGGGACCTGCTGGGGGTCGTCGGGGAACCAGACGCCCCACGAGTCGGGTGCCGACCCGACGCGGATGCGGGCGCCTCCGGGCTGCTGCACGGTCATGTCTTCCTCTCCTCGGAGGGGTTGCTCAGGAACGCTCGGACGGCGTCAGGTAGGGGTGCTGGCGGGCCTTCCACTGCTCGTAGACGGCGCGGGCCCGCTGGGTGGACCCGAGGGTGGAGACCTCGCTGACCGGCACGTCCCACCACGACTCGCTGGAGGGGGCGTCGACGAGCGGGTCGGTCTCGACGTGGACGACGGTGGTGCGGTCCGACGCCTTCGCCTTGCGCAGCGCCGCCTCCAGGCTCGGCCCGTCCTGGGCGGTGAGGACGTCGACGCCGAGGCTGGCGGCGTTGGCCGCCAGGTCCACCGGCAGCAGCCCGCCCTCGAGCCGGCCGTTGCCGGCGCGGGCGCGGTAGCGGGTGCCGAAGCGCTGGGAGCCCAGCTGCTCGGACAGCGCGCCGATGGAGGCGAAGCCGTGGTTCTGCACCAGGACGACGACGATCTTGACGCCCTCCTGGACGGCGGTGACCAGCTCGGTCGGCATCATCAGGTAGGAGCCGTCGCCGATCATGACGAACACGTCGCGGTCGGGGCTGGCCATCCGGATGCCGATGCCGCCGGGGATCTCGTAGCCCATGCACGAGTAGCCGTACTCGACGTGGTAGCCCTTGGGGTCGCGGACCCGCCACATCTTGTGCAGGTCGCCGGGCATGGAGCCGGCGGCGCAGACGACGACGTCGCGCGGTGCGGACACCTCGTTGACCAGGCCGATGACCTCGTTCTGGGTGAGCCGGCCGCCCTCGCCGGCGCTGGGCACCTCCGGGTGGTAGGCGGCCTCCACCGTCGCCTCCCACGCGGCGGCGAGCTCGGTGGCGCGGGCCCGGTGGGCGTCGTCGGCCGACCAGCCCTCGAGGGCCCGGGTCAGCGCGGTGAGGGTGTCGCGGGCGTCGGCCTGCACCGCGACGCCGGCGTGCTTGACCGCGTCGGGGGAGGCGACGTTGACGTTGACGAAGCGCACGCCGGGGTCGCTGAAGGCGGTGCGCGAGGCGGTGGTGAAGTCCTGGTAGCGGGTGCCGATGCCGATGACGACGTCGGCGTCGCGGGCCAGGGCGTTGGCCGCCGTCGTCCCGGTGGAGCCGATGGCGCCCACCGACTGCGGGTGGTCGTAGGCCAGCGCGCCCTTCCCGGCCTGGGTCTGCGCCACGGGGACGCCGGTGGCGCTGGCGAACGCGTCGAGGGCCTCGGTGGCGTGCGAGTAGACCACCCCGCCCCCGGCGACGACGAGCGGCCGGCGGGCGGAGCGGATGACCTCGACGGCGCGGGCGAGCGCCGCGGGCTCCGGTTGGGGGCGGGCCACGTGCCAGGTGCGCTCGGCGAACAGCTCCACGGGCCAGTCGAAGGCCTCGGCCTGCACGTCCTGCGGGAAGCAGAGGGTGACCGCGCCGGTCTCGGCGGGGTCGGTGAGCACCCGCATCGCCGACAGCAGCGCGCCGGGCAGCTGCTCGGGCCGCCAGATGCGGTCGAAGTAGCGCGAGACCGGGCGGAAGGCGTCGTTGACGGTGACGTCGCCGGAGGCGGGCAGCTCCAGCTCCTGCAGCAGCGACCCGGCCGAGCGGGTGGCGAAGGTGTCGGCGGGCAGCAGCAGCACCGGCAGCCGGTTGATGGTGGCCAGCGCCGCGCCGGTGAGCATGTTGGTCGAGCCGGGTCCGACGCTGGTGGAGACCGCCCAGGTCTGCAGCCGGTCCCTGGCGCGGGCGTAGGCGACGGCGGTGTGCACCATCGCCTGCTCGTTGCGGCCGAGCACGTAGGGCAGCGCGCCGGGCTCGTCGAGCTCGGCCTGCAGCAGCGCCTGGCCGAGGCCGGCGACGTTGCCGTGGCCGAAGATGCCCAGGCAGCCGGCGAACAGGCGCTGCCGCTGCCCGTCGCGCTCGGAGTGCTGCGCGGCGAGGAAGCGCACGACCGCCTGGGAGACGGTCAGCCGGACGGTGTCGGTCCGGGCCGGGGGGTGGGACGGGGCGCTCACGGGCGGGTCGCTCCGTTCTGCTGGGAGGTGGGGGCGTGCAGGGGCAGGCGGGGGTCGACGTCCTGCTCGGTCCAGGTGCCGCGGACCCAGGCGTGGTCGGGGTCGTCGACGATGCGCCAGGCGCGCTCGGGGCCGGGCCCGGCCATGACGTTGAGGTAGTAGAGGTCGTGGCCGGGGGCGGCGATCGACGGCCCGTGCCAGCCGTGGGGGACCAGCACGACGTCGCGGTCGCGGATCTCGGCGAGCACGTCGATCGGCCGCTCGGGGGTGCCGTACACCCGGTGGTAGGCCAGGCCGGCCTGGCCCTGCGGGCCGGGGGCGACCTCGAAGTAGTAGATCTCCTCCAGCTCGGTCTCGGCCTCGGAGGTCTCGTCGTGCTTGTGCGGCGGGTAGCTCGACCAGTTGCCGCCCGGGGTGATCACCTCGCAGGCGATGATCGCGTCGGCGTCGAACACCCCGGCGGTGGCGAAGTTGTTGACCTGCCGGCTGCAGCTGCCGGCGCCGCGCAGCTCCACCGGGACGTCGGCGGCCGGCCCGTACCGGACGGGCAGCCGGCGGCGGGCGCGGGCGCTGCACAGCGCGAACCGGCCGCCGGCCGCGCTGGTCAGCTCGGCGGTGCTGCCCAGCGGCAGGTAGGCGAAGTCGGTGGGTCCGGCGAAGACGCCGGCGCGGCCGGCGAGGCGGAGCACCTGGCCGTCGCAGGTCACGGCCGCCCCGCCCTGCAGGGGGACGACGAGGACCTCGTCGGGTCCGGTGTCGAGGACGTGGCGGCCGCCGGCGGGCAGCTCGAGGACGCGCAGGCCGGAGTGGGTCCAGCCGGCGGACTCGGGGGTGACCTCGAGGGCGTAGTCCCCGGCGGCGGCGCTGCCGGCGGGCAGGTGCGGCGAGCGGGCGGTGGTCGTCACGAGGGGCCCTTCAGTGCACGAGGGAGACGGCGGTGTCCACGGCGGCGGCGACGTCGTCGTCGGGCGGGTAGAGCAGCGTCCGGCCCACGACCAGGCCGCGCACCGAGGGCAGGGCGAGCGCGTCGCGCCACTGCGCGTAGGTCTCCTCCGGGCGGCGGGAGGGGTCCCCGCCGAGCAGCAGGGTGGGCAGCGTGGTGGCGTCCACGACCCGCTCCATCTCCTCGACCACCGGCAGCTTGAGCCAGGTGTAGGCCGAGGTCGCGCCGAGCCCCTGGGCGATGTGCACGCTCCGGATGACCGCGTCGGGGGAGAGGTCGTTGACCACCCGGCCGTCCACGCGGCGGGACAGGAACGGCTCGAGCATGGCGACCACGCCGGCGCGGGCCAGCTCGGTGACCGCCCGGCCGGCGGCCTCCATCGAGACGACGGTGCCGGGGTCGTCGAGGTCGAAGCGGTTGAGCATCTTGGCCGCGTCGAAGCGGGCCTCGACCACGCCGCGCACGTCGTAGCCGGTCATCCGGTCGTCCATCTCGAAGACCGAGCCGGCCAGCCCGCCGCGGTTCATCGAGGCGACGACGACCTTGTCCTCCAGCGCGCCGAGCAGCAGCAGGTCCTCGGCGACGTCGGCGGTGGCGAGCAGGCCGTCGACGCCGGGGCGGGCGAGGGCGGTGCGCAGCCGGTCGAGCATCTCGGTGCGGCTGTTCATCGCGGTGGCGCGGCCCTGGGCGGCCAGCGCGCCGCGGGCGGGGTGGTCGGCGGCGACGAGCATGAGCCGGCCGTCGGCGGGGAGGAACGCCGGGCGCCGGCGGCGGGCGGCCAGCGCCTTCCCGATCGCCTCCGGCTGCCGGCTGCGCAGCTCGGTGACCTCCGCGTAGGTGCGGCACAGCGGCGCGCCGGTCCCGAGGTCGGGCAGCTCGAGGGCGGTGTCAGACACGGGTGTCCTCCAGTCGGGGGGCGGGCGCGGCAGCGTGCGCCGCGATGTGGGCGGCGACCTCGTCGGCGGTGGGCATCGCGGTCGAGCACTCCAGCCGGGAGGCGACGATCGCCCCGGCCGCGTTGGCGTTGACCAGCACCTGCTCCAGCGGCAGGCCGGCGAGCAGGCCGTGCACGAGCGAGCCGCCGAAGGCGTCGCCGGCGCCGAGGCCGTTGACGACGTCCACCGGCGTGGGCGGGACGACGACCCGCTCGGTGCGGGTCCTGCCGAGCACGCCGCGCGGTCCCTGCTTGACGACGGCGAGCTCCAGCCCGGCGTCGAGCAGGGCGTCGGCGGCCCGGTCGGGATCGGTCTCGCCGGTGGCGACCTCGCACTCCTCGCGGTTGCCGACGGCCACGGTGACGTGCGGCAGCGCCGCGCGCACCTGGTCGGCGGCCTCGTCGCGGGAGGACCAGAACACCGGCCGGTAGTCGAGGTCGAGGACGGTGTGCCGGCGCCGGCCGCGGGCGGCCCACGCGGCGTGGTGGGCCGCGCGGGAGGGCTCCTCGGACAGGCCGGTGACCGTCGTCCACAGCAGCCGGGCGTCCCGGACGGCGGCGGGGTCGACGTCCTCGGGCCGGATCTGCAGGTCCGGTGCGGTCGGCCGGCGGTAGAAGTAGAGCGGGAAGTCGTCGGGGGGGAACACCTCGCAGAAGGTGACCGGCGTCGGGTGCCCGCCGTCGACGACGACGAACCCGTCGTCGACGCCCAGGTCGCGCAGGGCCCGGCGGACGAAGCGGCCGAAGGGGTCGTCGCCGACGCCGGTGACCAGGGCGACGTCGTGACCGAGGCGGGCGGTGGCGACGGCGACGTTCGCGGCGCTGCCGCCGAGGTACTTGCCGAACGTCTCCACGTCCTCGAGGCCGACCCCGGTCTGCAGGGGGTAGACGTCGACGCCGCTGCGGCCCATCACCACCACGTCGGGTGCTGTCTGCACGGTGTTGCTCCGTCCCTGTGCGTCGGCTGCGGTGTATGGACTGTGCGCCACCGCACACGACCGCGTCAAGACTTTGTCAGGACATAAAGACAGCAGGATGTGATCACCGAACTGCCCCTCCGAGGTGAGGTCCGGCCGGTGCGGCGATGGGAGGATGCGGGGGCGCACCGCCGGGCGCCGTCCCGCCGGCGCCCCGACGAGGAGGACCAGGTGGCCGTCACCCCGAGCTTCGACATCGACCGCTCGAGTCCGACCCCGCTGTACTTCCAGCTGTCGCAGGCCATCGAGCGCGCCATCGCCGAGGGGGACCTGCCGGCGGGGTCGAAGCTCGAGAACGAGATCCTGCTCGCACAGTCCTACGGGCTGTCGCGCCCGACCGTCCGCCGCGCCGTCCAGGAGCTCGTCGACAAGGGGCTGCTGGTGCGCAAGCGGGGGGTCGGCACCCAGGTCATCCAGCCGCACGTGCGCCGGTCGGTCGAGCTCACCAGCCTCTACGACGACCTGGCCCGCAGCGGCGAGGCGCCGTCGACGGAGGTGCTCTCGCTGGAGCGGGTGCCCGCGCCGGCCGACGTCGCCCAGGAGCTCGACCTCGCCGCCGGCGAGGAGGTCGTCGCGCTGCGCCGGCTGCGCCGGACCCGCGGTGAGCCCCTGGCCATCCTGACCAACTACCTGCCCGGTCGCCTCGAGCCCACGGCCGCCGACCTCGCCGAGCGCGGGCTCTACCAGTACCTGCGCTCCCAGGGGATCCACCTGCGGGTGGCCCACCAGCGGATCGGGGCGCGGCTGGCGCGCGCCGACGAGGCGCGACTGCTCGGCGAGCCGCCGCGCTCGGCGCTGCTGACCATGCAGCGCACCGCCTTCGACGACAAGGGCACCCCCGTGGAGCACGGCCGGCACGTCTACCGCGCCTCGCGGTACGACTTCGAGACGACGCTCGTCGGCCGCTGAGGTCCCTCCCGCCGCCCTCGCCCCACCTTCCTCCCACCTGCACCGACGCCCGCACCGCCGGACCGGCCCCGGGGTGGCGCCGCCGCGCGCCCGCGGGCCGACTTCGTGACGGGGTCTTCACAAAGTCCTAATGTCCTGACATAGTTCCTCGGCATGTGGCCGGCGTCACGCCGGCACACCACCTGCCGAGGGAGGCCCCGTGCCGCTGGTGCGCATCGACGTCGTCGAGGGGCGGCGCAGCCCCGAACAGCTCCGCCTGCTGGCCGACACGGTCCAGGAGGTGCTGCTCGACGTCTTCGCCGCGCCGCCCGGTGACCGCTACCAGGTGATCACCGAGCACCGGCCCGGGCAGCTCATCTGCGAGGACACCGGCCTGGGCATCGAGCGAACCGACGACCTCGTCGTGCTGCAGGTGTTCCAGCAGGGCCGCAGCGACGAGCAGAAGCGCGCGCTGTACGCCGGCCTGTGCCGCCGCCTCGGCGAGGTCACCGGCCTGGCGCCGGGCGACCTCGTCGTCTCCGTCGCCGCCAACACCCGGGCCGACTGGTCCTTCGGACTGGGCCGGGCCCAGTTCCTCGACGGCGACCTCTGACCCCCGGGTCCCCGCCCGCCCACCCGCGTCCGGAAGGAGGGACGTCGTGCCCGCACACCCCCCGGCCGCCGCCGACGGCGCCCCGCTCTCAGGACGGGCCGTGCCCCCGCCCTCCGGACGGGCGGCGGCCCGGCCGCAGCCGCTGGCCGGCCCGCAGCGCCACGCGGCCGGCGCCCCCCTGGCCGGCCGTGGCCTCCGCCGAGGGCGCGGGGCCGAGCTCGTCGAGCATCCGGTCCACGGTGGTCAGCAGCGCCGAGTTCAGCTCCCACAGCCCCGACCGGCTGCGCGGGTCGCCGATGAGCAGGTCGGCCACCACCTCGCGGCCGCTGGCCAGCGCCGCCAGCGCGCGGGGGAGCCGGCCGTCGCCGGGCGCGCCGGTCAGGACGCGGCCGAACTCGCGGACCACCGTGCTCATCCGGGCCAGCAGGCTCGCCGTCGTGCGGCGGACGGTGTCGGCGTACTCGGCGTCGTCGTGCACCCCGGTGCGCTCCCGGGTGGCGTCGTCGATCGCGCGGAACAGGGTGCGCAGCGAGACCGACGTGTACTCCAGCGCGTCGAGGCCGGCGCGCATCCCGGCGGTCGCCCACGGGGAGCGCAGCGCGCGCACGTTGAGCCGGCGGCTCTCCTCGGCGTGGGTGAGCGCCCGGTCCAGCCGGGGGACGTGCCGGTTGAGCCGGCGCGCGTCCTGCAGCCAGCGCGTCGACCGCTCGGCGGTGACCGGCCCGGCCGCGAGCACGGCCGCGGCGTCGTCGAGCAGGGCCGCGATCTCGCCGGCGAAGCGCTCGACCGACCGGACCGCGTAGCGGGTCTGCACCGCCGGCGGGAACACGACGTTGACGAGCATGCCGACCGCCGCGCCCAGCAGCGTCTCCAGGACCCGGTCGCTCCCGACGGCTCCCGCGCCCGAGGCGCCCACGCCGAGCACGAGCATGGCGCTGATCGGCACCTCGACCAGGTGCGGCCCCAGCCGCAGCAGCTGGCCGACGACGATCGCCGCGGCGACCAGGGCGGCGAGGCTCCACCAGCTCAGCCCCACGACGGCGACGAACAGCACCGCCAGCGCGACGCCGCAGACCACGCTCAGCACCCGCTGCACCCCGTTGACCAGCGTGCTGCTCAAGGTGGCCTGGACGACCAGCAGCGCGGTCAGCGCGGCGATCAGCGGGGGCGGGTCCTGCAGTCCGGCGGCCTGCGCCACGAGGAACGCCGCCACCGTCGCGCCGGTCATCCGCAGCGCGCGGAGCACTGCCGACCGGCCGCGCCGGCGCACCAGGAGCGCGAAGCCGCCCACCGACTCGCGCACGGGCGCACGCCGGCTCCGGCGCCAGAAGGGCACGCGGTCATCCTCCGCGACGCCCTCGGGCGCCCGCGCCCGGCTCGCCGACCGGCCCGCACCCCGTGCGCCCCGTCCGCACCGCGGCCCCGTTCCGCCCCGGGCGCCCACCGGTCCCTCCCGGCGCGGCGGCCCGCCCGCCCCCGCGCGCCCTGCGGCCGGCCCCGCAGCCGGCACCGCGGCCGGGACCCCGACCCCGTCCCGGCTCCCGACCGGCGCCGTGACCGCCGCCTCCCGCACCCCTGAGACCGACCTCCCGCCATCCCTGCCCCCGGGGCCATGACGCCCTCCTCCCGAAAGAGCGGCCCATGTCGATCCACTCGTCCACCCGGACGTCCACCGGCGTCCAGCGCTCGCCGGCGCACAACCGGTTCCTCCTCAAGCTGACGGTGATCTCCACACTCGGGGGTCTGCTGTTCGGCTACGACACCGGCGTCATCTCCGGCGCCCTGCTGTACATGAAGGAGGACCTCGCCCTCACCACCCTCAGCGAGGCCGTCGTCGTCAGCTCGCTGCTGTTCCCCGGCGCGGCGTTCGGCGCGCTGCTCGGCGGCAAGCTCGCCGACGCACTCGGCCGCAAGGGCAGCCTGCTCGTCTGCGCCGGGCTGTTCCTGAGCGGCGCGCTCATCTGCGCGATCGCGCCCAACGTGGTGGTCATGACCACCGGCCGGATCCTGCTGGGCTTCGGGGTCGGTGCGGCCGCGGTGACCTGCCCGCTGTACCTCGCCGAGATGGCGCCGGCCGACCGGCGGGGTCGGATGGTCACCATCAACGAGCTGATGATCGTCACCGGCCAGTTCCTCGCCTTCGCGATGAACGCCCTGCTCGACGCCCTCATCCACGACCCGCACGTGTGGCGGTGGATGCTCGGCGTGGCCACGGTGCCCGCGATCGCACTGTTCGTCGGGATGTTCTTCCTGCCGGACTCGCCGCGCTGGTACGCCGTCCGCGGCCGGCTGCAGGACACCCGGCGGGTGCTGGGCCTGAGCCGCGAGCCGGCCGAGGCGGCCGAGGAGTACAACGTCATCGCCGCGCACGCCCGGCGCGACGTCGGCGAGGACAAGGGCGCGGCACTGCGCGACCTGCGGGCCTTCCCCTGGATGCGCCGCATCCTCTGGATCGGCTGCGGCCTGGCCACGGTGCAGCAGGCCACCGGCATCAACACCGTGAACTACTACGCCCCGACCATCCTGAAGTCGACCGGCCTGGGCAACAGCGCCTCGCTCATCCTGACCATCACCGTCGGCGTGGTGGCGATCATCGGCACGGTCTTCGGGATCTGGCTGATCGGGCGCCACAACCGCCGGCCCCTGCTGCTCACCGGCTTCACCGGGGTCGCGGCCGGGCACGCGGTGCTGGCGCTGTCGTTCCTGCTGCCGGAGTCGACGTTCCGCAGCTACCTGATCCTCGCCGCGATGCTGTTCGTCGTCTTCTTCGTGCAGACGTTCATCGGCACGCTGGTGTGGCTGCTGCTGTCGGAGATCTTCCCGATGACGATCCGCGGGTTCGCGATGGGCATCGCCGTCTTCGTCCTGTGGACGGTCAACGCGGCCATCTCCTTCGCGTTCCCGCCGCTGGTCGAGGCGCTGGGCGCCACCGCCACCTTCGGGCTCTTCGCGCTGGTCAACGTCGGCTCGCTCGTCTTCGTGACGAAGTTCGCGCCGGAGACCCGCGGGCGGACGCTCGAGGAGCTCGAGGACGACTTCCGGACGCACTCCCCGGGCGAGGTCCGCGAGGCCCCGGTCGGCGTGCACGGCGGCTGACCGCCTCCTCCGCCGGTGCCCGCCGCCCCGACCACCGGGGTGGCGGGCACCGCCGTGCCCGGCTCAGAGCAGCCGGGGGAGTGGGCGGACGACGAGGCGCTCCTCGACCGGCCGGCCGTCGAGCACCAGCCGGGCCCGCCAGACGCCGGAGGTGCGCAGCGGGGTGATCGGGTCGCCCCGCACCAGCCGGGCGAAGGTGTCGAGGGCCTCCTCGGGGGTGGCGTAGGCCTCCCACCGCGGCACCTGCTGCAGCGGCGCCAGGGACTCGATGCGGTGCGGCTCCCGGGCGTCGTCGGGCGGGGGACCGGGCTCCTCCGGGACGACGGCGGACAGCCGTGGGCGGCCCAGCACGTACTTACCGTTGCGCCGGACCCCGAGCCAGTCGTAGTTGCCGGTGGCGAGCTTGGCCCACAGGACCTCGGGCCTGCGGCACTGCTCGAGCACCGGGTACACCTGCTGGCCCAGGACGACCTGGGCGTGCGAGCGGTCGGGCACCGCGCCGATGCTAGGGCCCGCGGCCGGTCCCGGCCCCGCGCCGCGGCGGTCCCGTCGGGCGCCCGGCTGCGGCAGACTCCGCGGCGTGCGCGACGGCCTGCGGCAGCTCACCGACGGCGTGTGGAGCGCCCCGACGGTGCCCGGACCGTGGATCAACCTGGTGGTGGTCGACGACGTCGTCGTCGACTCCGGGCTGCGCTGGTCCCGGCGCCGCCTGGCCGGCCTGCTGCGCGGCCGCGACGTCTCCGCCCACGTCGTGACCCACGCCCACGCCGACCACCTGGGGTCGACGGCCTGGCTGTGCGCCACGCTCGGCGCCCCGCTGGAGATGGGCTCGGGGGACGCCGACCGGTTCGAGTCCGGGCGCATCGACACGGTGGCCAGCCGGGCGGGGCGGGTGGTCGCCGGGCTCATCGAGCCCGCGCGCGCGACGGTCGACCGGCGGCTGCGCGAGGGCGACGCCGTCGGCTCCTTCCGCGTGCTGGAGGTCCCCGGCCACAGCCCCGGCAACATCGCGCTGTGGCGGGAGGCCGACCGCACCCTGGTGGTGGGCGACGCCCCGCTCAACCTGTCCCGCGACCCCGCCCACCCGCGGTGGCTGAACCTGCCCGAGTCGCTGCACCACGACGCCGGCGAGGTCCGCCGCTCCCGGCGCCGCCTGGCGGAGCTGGAGCCGGCGCTGGTCGTGCCGGTCCACGGCCACCCCGTCCGCGACCCGGGGGCCTGGCGTCGGGCGCTGACGGCCTGACCCGGACGCCGGCTACCCGGCGCGCGCGGGGGGATCCGGCCGCGGCGCGATGCCGTCGACGAACACCGACACCAGCTCGCGGATGCCCGGCCCGTCCAGCCCGCCGGGACCGGCCAGGGGGCTGGTCTGCACGCCGAAGAGGGTGGCCAGCAGGACCACCGCCGTCCGCGTCGGGTCGAGGTCGGCGCGCACCCGGCCCCGGTCGCGCTCGGCGCGCAGGTAGTCGGCGAGCAGCTGGGGCGGCCCGCCCAGCCCCCGGACGGTCTCGTCGAGCGCGGCGCCCTCGAGGTGGCGCTGCAGCTCCGGCGTGGCCGCCATCGCCAGCTCGAGCGGGACGACCGTCTCCCGCAGCCGGGACAGCTCGACGAACACCTCGGTGAGGACGTCGGCCACCGGCCGGCCGCCGGCGCGGGCGGGCAGGTCGGCCATCCACTCGGTGAGCCCGCGCTGCCCCTCGACGGCGGCGGCGACGAACAGCGCCCGCTTGTCCGGGAAGTGGCGGTAGATGGAGCCCTCCGCGACGCCGGCGCGCTCGGCGATGGCCCGGGTCGTGGCGTCGTGGTAGCCCACCTCGGCCACGAGCTCGGTCGCCGCCCGGATGAGGGCTGCGCGGGTGTCGGTGCCGCGCGGCATGGTCGGGCCTCCCCGGGTCGGTGGCGCGTCTCGGTGGTGCGCCGCGGTGGTGTGCCTTGCTGCCTAGTCGGTGATGTCCCGGCGGGAGAACACGATCCCCGAGACCAGCGCCGCGACTCCGACGTAGGCCAGCCCCAGCGCCAGGGCGCCACTGTAGGAGAGGTCGGCGGTGCCGCCGGCGGCCAGCGCGCTGATCGTGGTGCCCGGCAGCCAGTCCCGCAGCGAGGAGACGGCGGCGCCGAGGACCGCCTCGAGCAGCAGCACCCAGCCCACGCCGATGCCGATCGCGATGCCGGCCGAGCGGGTCAGGGTGGCCAGGGCCAGGCCGATGGTGCCCCACACCAGCAGCGACAGGTACAGGTCGACCGCGGCGCCCAGGACGACGGGGACGACGTCCTGGCCCCAGGCGGTGGGCTCCCAGCCGCCCGCTGCGGCGGCGCCCGGGGCCACCAGGACGTTCACCACGACGGCGAGCAGCGTGGCGCCGGCGGTCGCGATCGCCAGCGCCGTCCACTTGCCGAGCAGCAGCCGCCAGCGGCGCGGTTCGGCGGCGACGAGCACCCGCACGAGGCCGGTGGAGGTGTCGGAGGCCGCGGCCAGCGCCCAGAAGGCCAGCGCGGTCACGCCGAAGAACGACGCCGCCGCCCCCAGCCCGGAGACGATGCCCTCGCGGCCCAGCAGCTCGGCCGCCGAGGGGAAGGAGACCCCGGGCCCGTTCTCCGCCGGTGCGCCGCCCGGCTCGACGACCTGGAACACCACGACGTTGATCAGCACGGCGAAGAGCACCGTGAGGCCGGACCAGCCGAGCACGACGCCCCGGCGGCGGAGCCGGACGAGCTCGCTGCGCACGACGGCGGTCACCGGGCTCCCTCCGCGGCGGCCGCGGGGACGGGGCGCGCCGCGGCCGCGCGGCCGGCCGCCAGCTCGCCGTCGTCGCCGCCGGTCATCTGCAGGAAGACCGACTCCAGGGTGTCCCGGGTGGCGGTCAGGGCGCGCAGCGTGATGCCCGCCCCCGCGGCGGCGCGGTTGACCGCGGCGGCGGCGTCGCCGTCGGCGGCCACCCGCAGCAGGCCCGGTGCCGCGGTGGTGACCGCCCACCCGGCGTCGGCGAGGACCCGGCCGAGCCGGTCGGTGTCGGCCTCGTGCTCGGGGGCGACGTCGACGTGGGTGCCGGCGCGGGCAAGCAGGTCGGCGACCGTGCCGTTGTAGAGCAGCACCCCGAAGCGGACGACGACCAGGTGGGTGCAGATGCTCTCGATCTCCGACAGCAGGTGCGAGGACACGACCACGGTGCGACCGGACCGCCCCAGGCGCTGCAGCAGGGCCCGGATCTCCACGATGCCGGCGGGGTCGAGGCCGTTGGTCGGCTCGTCGAGGACGAGCAGCGCGGGGTCGGGGAGCAGCGCGGCGGCGATCCCGAGGCGCTGCTTCATCCCGAGGGAGAAGCGCCGCACCGGCTCGCGGTCGCGGCCGGTGAGGCCGACGGCGTCGAGGACCTCGTCGACCCGGCTCACCGGCAGCCGCCGCAGCCGGGCGAGGGAGACCAGGTTGGCCCGTGCGGACAGACCCGGCACGAAGGCGGGGCCCTCGACGAGCGCGCCGACCTGCCCGGCGTAGGCCCGCGGGTCGGTGATCGGTTCGCCGAGGACCTCGGCGGTGCCGGCGCTGGGCCGCACCAGCCCGAGCAGCATGCGGATGAGGGTGGACTTGCCCGAGCCGTTGGGGCCGACGAGGCCGATCACGCCGCCACGGGGCAGCGACGTGGTCAGGTCGTCGACCGCGACGACGGAGCCGAAGGTCCGGCGCAGGGAGTCCGTGGCGACAGCCGCGGTCATGGGGAGCCTCCTGACAGTGTCGTGAGTGAGTACCCACTCACAAGATAGTGGCGGTACCGTCGGCTGTCACCCCCGACCTCGCCCTTGGTGCCGACAGTCGGCAGGCCGGTGTCGACAGCGTCGCTACCATCCACGGCGACGAGGAGGTGGCCGTGGACGCCGAGCCGCTGGGGAGCTTGGACCGGAGCACGCTGCGGGAGCGGGCCCTGGAGGTCCTCCGTTCGGCCGTCCTCACCGGGCGCTACCGCCCGGGGGACCACCTCGGGGAGGTGGAGCTCGCCTCCTCCCTCGGGGTCAGCCGGGGCACGGTCCGCGAGGCCCTGCGTGCCCTCCAGCAGGAGGGTCTGGTCACCGCCGGCGCCCGCGGGATGCTGCGGGTCAACAGCCTGACCCCGGCCGAGGTCCACGAGCTGTTCCGGGTCCGGGCCGCGCTCGAGGCGCTGGCCGTCCGGGAGGTGGTGGCCTCCCCGCGCCGGGAGGCCGCGGCCGCGGCGCTGCGCGAGGCGGTGGAGCGGCTCTCCGACGACGACGAGCCGGCCACGCGGATGGAGGCCGACCTCGCCTTCCACCTGCTGCTGTGCCGGCTGTCGGGGAACTCCATGCTCGTCGAGGCCTGGCAGCGTCTGGAGGGGCGCATGCGGGTGGCCATCCTGGACGGGGCGGGGTGGCAGGCGCCGATGATGGCCCGCGACCGTCACGTGCCGATCGTCGAGGCCATCGAGCGCGGGGACGCCGACGCGGCCGTGCGGGTCGTCGAGGACCACATGGCAGCGGCCGCCGAGCACTTCACCGGCGCCGGCCGGAGCGCCTGAGGTCCGCCCGTTCGGGTCCGGGCGGGGTGCTGCCGGCGTCCTGACGTGCACGGACGCCGGGGTTGCGGAGTGACGCTTGACACTGTGACGGGGGCCATCCACACTCGCTCATACGTTGACTGTTAACAGTCAACTGCCAGCGGCCACTGGATCCCCGTTATCGTCCGCACGGAGGTCACCATGACCCAGCCGCCCCCGTCCGCCCGCGACTCCCACCTCGGGGAGGTCGCCTCCTGGCACCCGATCGAGGGGACGCCGGAGAAGAAGAAGGTCGCTGTCGGCTGCTCGGTCGGCGCCACGATCGAGACCTACGACTTCATCGGCTTCGGCATCGCCGCGGCGCTGTACTTCAACACCGCCTTCTTCCCGGCCGACGACCCGCTGTCGGGCACGCTGCTGTCCTTCGCCACGCTCGGCATCGGGTTCGCCGTGCGCCCGCTCGGCGGGATCATCGGCGGCTACCTCGGCGACCGGATCGGCCGCAAGCCCGTCCTCGTCGGGTCCCTGCTGCTCATGGGCATCGCCACGGTGCTCATCGGCTGCCTGCCCACCTACGAGCAGGTCGGCGTCTGGGCCGGGGTCCTGCTGGTGCTCGTGCGGGTCGTGCAGGGGCTCGCGTTCGGCGCGGAGTGGGGCGGCGCCATCCTGATGTGCTTCGAGCACGCCCCCTGGCGCAGGAAGGGCCTCTACACCGGCATCACGCAGGCCGGCTTCCCCGTCGGGCTGCTGCTGGCCAACCTCGCCTTCCTCGCCAGCGTGCCCCTCGGCGGCTCGTGGGCGTGGCGGGTGCCGTTCCTGCTGTCGGCCGTGCTGATCGTCGTGGGCATCGTGATCCGGCTGAAGGTCGAGGAGTCCCCGGAGTTCGAGGAGCTCAAGGAGGAGGGCGAGCTCTCGAAGAACCCGCTGCTCGAGGTGCTCCGCGACGACTGGCGGACCATCCTGCGCGCCTTCTGCCTGCGCATCACCGAGACCGCCGGCTACGCGGTGTCGGTCACCTTCATGCTGTCCTACGTCGCTGCCGAGGACCTGGCCGACCGGTCGGTCACCCTGACCGCGACGATGATCGCCGCCGGTATCGGGATCGTCGCCACCACTTCCTGGGGCGCGCTCACCGACCGGATCGGACGGCGCCCGGTCTACCTGCTGGGCACCGCGCTGCACGTGCTGTGGGCCGTGCCGCTCTTCCTCCTCGTCAACACCGGCGCCGCGGTGGCCATCGTCGTCGCCTTCGTCGTCAGCTACGCGGTGCTGCAGAACTCGCTGGCCGGGGTGCAGGGCGCCTGGTTCTCCGAGCTGTTCGCGACCCGGACCCGCACCACGGGGGCGTCCCTGGCCTACCAGCTGTCCGCCGTCGTCTCCGGGTTCACCCCGCTGATCACCACCGCGCTCTACGCCGGCTACGGCTGGATCGGCCCGGCGCTGCTGTTCGGCGGCTACGGCCTGCTCGGCCTCGTCGCCGCGCTGCTCACCCAGGAGACCTGGGGCCGCGCCCAGCGCGAGGAGGTCGCCGTCCTCGAGCGCGCGCTCGCGGCCGAGGCCACCGCCCGTCCCGCCACCGCCCGTCCCGTCACCCGGACCCCCGCCCCCCGGCCGACGGCCGGCGCGGCGACCGACTGAGCCCCACCGACCGAGGCCGAGGAGACACCGTGACCTCATCCACCACCGCACCGGCGCCCCCGGCCCCCGCCCGGGCCGAGCGGATCGAGCGGATCCGCCGGGCCGCCCACCGGATCCGCCGCAACGCCCTCGACATGGGGGAGGTGCAGGGGCAGGGCTACATCGGCCAGGCGCTGGGCGTGGCCGACGTCCTCGCCACCGTCTACACCGACCAGCTCCGCTTCCGCCCCGAGGACCCGCACTGGCCCGACCGGGACCGCTTCCTGCTCTCCATCGGCCACTACGCCATCGCGCTCTACGCGGCGCTGGCCGAGGCCGGGACGATCCCGGCCGAGGAACTGGAGACCTACGGCTCCGACGACTCGCGGCTGCCGATGTCGGCCATGGCCTCCTACACCCCGGGCGTGGAGATCTCCGGCGGGTCGCTGGGCCACGGGCTGGCCGTGGCGGCCGGGATGGCCTTGGGCCTGCGCCACCAGGGCAACGGCGCGCACGTGTTCGACCTGCTCTCCGACGGGGAGCTCGACGAGGGCTCGACGTGGGAGGCCGCCCTGGCCTGCGCCCACCACGGCCTGGACAACGTCACCGCGATCGTCGACGTCAACGCCCTGCAGGCCGACGGCCCCACCGCCGGCGTGCTGCGCACCGAGCCGGTCACCGACAAGTGGCGGGCCTTCGGCTGGCACGCGCTGCGGGTGGACGGCAACGACGTCGGCGCGCTGGTCGACGCCTTCGACGAGCTGCGTGCGCACCGCGGCTCGCCCACGGTGCTCGTCTGCGACACCCGCATCGGCCGCGGGGTGCCGCTGCTCGAGGGCCGCGAGAAGGCCCACTTCATGCGGGTCGCCGAGCACGAGTGGCAGATCGCCCGCGACCAGTTGCAGGAGGGACCGGCCCGATGACCACCACCGCACCGACGAAGCGGCTCACCACCTCGGCGATGATCGCCTCGTTCGCCGACCCCGGTCAGCGGACCTCCAGCGCCCCCTTCGGGCACGCGCTCAACCGGCTGGCCGAGGAGCGGGCCGAGATCGTCGGGCTGTCGGCCGACCTCGCCAAGTACACCGACATGCACGTGTTCCGCGACGCCCACCCCGACCGCTTCTTCCAGATGGGCATGGCCGAGCAGGCGATGCTCGGCGCCGCGGCCGGCATGGCCGAGGTGGGCCTGGTGCCCTTCGCCTCCACCTACTCGGTCTTCGCCACCCGGCGGGCCTACGACTTCCTCTGCCTGGACATCGCCGAGCCGGGCCTCAACGTCAACGTCGTCGGCGCGCTGCCCGGGCTGACCACCGGCTACGGGCCCAGCCACCAGGCCACCGAGGACCTCGCCATCCTCCGCGGCTGCCCGGGGCTGACCGTCGTCGACCCGTGCGACTCCGTCGACATCGAGCAGGCCGTGCCCGCGCTCGCCGACCACCCCGGCCCCACCTACCTGCGGCTGCTGCGCGGCGCGGTCCCGACGGTGCTCGACGAGTACGACTACCGCTTCGAGCTCGGGAGGGCCGCCGAGCTGCGCACCGGCCGCGACGTCGTCCTGGTCTCGACCGGGCTGATGACCATGCGGGCGCTGCAGGCGGCGGCCCGGCTGGAGGCCGACCACGTCGACGTCGCCGTGCTGCACGTGCCGACGATCAAGCCGCTGGACACCGCGGCGATCCTGCGCGCGGCCGGCACCGACCGGCTGCTGGTCACGCTGGAGAACCACACGGTGGTCGGCGGGCTGGCCGAGGCGGTCGCCTCGACCCTCGCCTTCGCCGGCGTCGGCACCCGCGTGGTGCCGATCGCGCTGCCCGACGCGTTCCTGGCCGCCGGCGCCCTCCCGACCCTGCACGACCGCTACGGCCTGTCGACCGACGCCGTCGTCGCCCGGGTGCGGGCCGAGCTCGACGGCCCGGCCGCGCACCACCCGCCCACGGCCTGGCCGGCCGACCCCGCCCCCGCGACCGCCTGACCCGACCACCCCCCGGAGGAACCCCGTGACCGTCACCGACAGGACCGCCGTCGTCACCGGCGCCGGCTCCACCCGCGGCATCGGCCGCGCCACCGCCCACGCCCTCGCCGCCGCGGGCTGGAACGTCGCCGTCCTCGACCTCGACGAGGCCGGCGCCAAGGACGCCGCCACGGAGGTGGCCGACCGCCACCGCGTGCAGGCCGTCGGCGTCGGCTGCGACGTCACCGACGAGGCGTCGGTCGACGGTGCCCTCACCGTCGTCGACGGCGCGCTGCCGCCCGTCGGTGCGCTGGTCAACAACGCCGGCATCACCTCGCCGACACCGTTCCTGCAGGTCGGCGGCGAGGAGTGGGACCGCGTCTTCGCCGTCAACGTGCGGGGCGCGTTCAACGTGACCCGGCGCCTGGCGCCGGGCATGGCCGAGCGCGGCTTCGGCCGCGTCGTCTTCCTCTCCTCGGTGTCGGCCGAGCGGGGCGGCGGCGTCTTCGGCGGGGTGGCCTACTCCGCGGCCAAGGCCGGCCAGCTCGGCTTCACCCGGGCGCTGGCCCGCGAGCTGGGCCCGCACGGGGTCACCGTCAACGCCGTCGCCCCCGGGCTGATCGACACCGACATCACCGGCGGTGCTCTCGAGGGCGAGCGCAAGGCCCAGCTGCTGGCCGGCATCCCGGTCGGCCGCAACGGCCGGGTCGCCGACGTCGCCGACCTCATCACCTATCTCTGCCGCGAGGAGTCGGGTTACATCACCGGTGCGACCTACGACGTGAACGGCGGCTCGCACATCCACTGACCGCGCCCCGCGGTCGGCAGGGACCCGCGCCCCGCCCGGTGCCCCGGGCACCGGGCGGGCGCGGACACCGGAGGCGAAGGAGGCGGTCCGTGGACCCGGACGAGGTGGCCGTGCCGGTCTTCTTCCTGTCCGACAGCACCGGGATCAGCGCCGAGACGATGGGCAACGCGCTGCTCATCCAGTTCCCCGACGTGCCCTTCGAGCGCACGACGATCCCCTTCATCTCCACCGTCGAGCACGCCCGCGAGGTGGTCGCCGAGCTCGACGCGGCGATGGCCGGCCCGGTGCCCCCGCTGGTGTTCACCACCGCCGCCGTCGACGAGGTCCGCGAGGAGCTGCTGCGCAGCAAGGCGCCGATCATCGACTTCTTCGGCCTGCACATGAGCCGGGTGGAGGAGCAGCTCGGCGCCCGCGGGCTGCACGAGGCGCGGCGGCTGCACGGGGTCGGCGACGTCCGCCGCTACAACGACCGGATGGCCGCCGTCGAGTTCGCCATCGAGCACGACGACGGGCAGAGCTCGCGGGCCCTCGAGCGCGCCGACGTCGTCCTGCTGGCCCCCTCCCGCTGCGGCAAGACCCCGACGGCGATGTACCTGGCGCTGCAGCACGGGCTGTTCGTGGCGAACTACCCGCTGGTCGACGAGGACCTGGAGACCACCGACCTGCCCCGCCCGGTGCGGGGGCTGGCCGACCGCTGCTTCGGGCTGACCACCACCGTCGCCCGGCTCAGCCGGGTCCGCTCCGAGCGCCGGCCGGACTCCCGGTACGCCTCCGAGGAGCAGTGCCGCTTCGAACTGCGGCGGGCCGGGGCGATGTACCAGGCTCACGACCTGCCCACGGTGGACACCTCGGCGGCCTCCGTCGAGGAGATCGCCACCGTGGTGATCCAGACCCTGGCCCGGCGACGGCGCGCCTCCGGGCGCCCGCCGTCGGGCCGCGACCTCCGGCGAGGAAGGACCACCCGCTCATGAGCACCGACACCGCACCCGAGGTCCCCGCCGACACCTCCGGGGGTGCCGACAACGTCCGCTGGTTCGCCGAGCTGGGCCTGGGCGACCTGGAGGTGGTGGGCGGGAAGAACGCCTCGCTGGGCGAGATGATCTCCCACCTGGCCGACGCCGGGGTCAGCGTCCCCGACGGCTTCGCCACCACCGCGGCGGCCTACCAGCGCTTCCTCGGGGAGACCGGGCTGGCGCAGCGGATCGCCGAGCGGCTGCGGGCCCTGGACACCGACGACGTCCGCGCGCTGGCACGGGCCGGGGAGGAGATCCGCCGCGAGGTCGTCGAGCAGCCCTTCCCGCCGGACCTGGAGGCCGACATCCGCAGCGCCTACCGGCGGCTGGCCGGCGACGACGCCGAGGCGTCCTTCGCGGTGCGCTCGTCGGCCACCGCCGAGGACCTGCCCGACGCCTCCTTCGCCGGGCAGCAGGAGACCTTCCTCAACGTCCGCGGCATCGACGCG
Source organism: Geodermatophilus sp. SYSU D00814 (assembly GCF_054050055.1). NCBI lineage: Bacteria > Bacillati > Actinomycetota > Actinomycetes > Geodermatophilales > Geodermatophilaceae > Geodermatophilus > Geodermatophilus sp. SYSU D00814. Next base: position 64,401 of record NZ_JBJGYP010000017.1, on the reverse strand, counting down.
GTACTGCAGGCCATCCGCGAGGTCTACGCCTCCCTCTACAACGACCGGGCGATCGCCTACCGGGTCCACCACGGCTTCGACCACGAGGCCGTGTCGCTGTCGGCCGGGGTGCAGCGGATGGTGCGCTCCGACGTCGGCGCGTCGGGGGTGCTGTTCACCATGGACACCGAGTCCGGCTTCCGCGACGCCGTCTTCGTCACCTCGGCCTACGGCCTGGGCGAGGGCGTGGTGCAGGGGGCGGTCAACCCCGACGAGTTCTACGTCTACAAGCCCGCGCTGCGCGCCGGGCGGCCGGCCGTCCTCAAGCGGGGCGTGGGGGAGAAGGCCACCAAGATGGTCTACACCGACGCCACCGAGGTGGGCCGCACCACCGCGTTCGTCGACGTCGACCCCGCCGACCGCCGGCGGCTGTCGCTCACCGACGAGGAGGTCACCGAGCTCGCCCGCCAGGCGCTGCGGATCGAGGAGCACTACGGCCGCCCCATGGACATCGAGTGGGGCAAGGACGGGCTGACCGGGCAGCTGTTCGTCCTGCAGGCGCGCCCGGAGACGGTGCAGTCCCGCGCCGGCAACACCACCGAGCGCTACCGGCTCACCGGCACCGGCACAGCGCTGGTCGAGGGGCGGGCGATCGGGCAGAAGATCGGCGCCGGTCCGGTCCGGGTGCTCTCCGACATCGACCAGATGGACGCCTTCACCCCCGGCGACGTGCTCGTCGCGGACATGACCGACCCCGACTGGGAGCCGATCATGAAGCGCGCCTCGGCGATCGTCACCAACCGCGGCGGGCGCACCTGCCACGCGGCGATCATCGCCCGCGAGCTCGGCATCCCCGCCGTCGTCGGCACCGGGACCGCCACCCGGACGCTGACCGACGGCGATCCCGTCACCGTGTCCTGCGCCGAGGGCGACACCGGCGTCGTCTACGCCGGGGAGGTCGGCTTCGAGGTGGAGGAGACCCGGCTCGACGCCATGCCGGAGATCCCCGTCAAGATCATGATGAACGTCGGGACGCCGGAGCAGGCCTTCGCCTTCTCCCGGCTGCCGCACGCCGGCGTGGGCCTGGCGCGGCTGGAGTTCGTCATCAACCGGCAGATCGGCATCCACCCGAAGGCGCTGCTGGAGCTCGAGGAGCTCGACCCGCCGCTGCGGGCGCAGGTGCAGGAGCGGATCGCGGCCTACCCCTCGGCGCGGGACTTCTTCGTGCAGCGGGTCGCCGAGGGGGTGTCCACCATCGCCGCGGCGTTCGCGCCGGAGCCGGTGATCGTGCGGATGAGCGACTTCAAGTCCAACGAGTACGCCAACCTCCTCGGCGGCGAGCGCTACGAGCCGCACGAGGAGAACCCGATGATCGGCTACCGGGGCGCCTCCCGGTACCTGTCGGCCGACTTCGCCGAGTGCTTCGCCATGGAGTGCGAGGCGCTGCGCTACGTCCGCGACGAGATGGGCCTGACCAACGTCAAGGTCATGATCCCGTTCGTGCGGACGGTGGCGGAGATCGAGGGCGTGGTGGAGCTGCTGGCCTCGCACGGCCTGCGCCGCGGGGACAACGGCCTGTCGGTGGTGATGATGTGCGAGCTGCCGTCGAACGCCGTGCTGGCGCACGCCTTCCTCGAGCACGTCGACGGCTTCTCCATCGGCTCCAACGACATGACCCAGCTGACCCTGGGCCTCGACCGCGACTCCGCCCTGGTCGCCGGCGGCTTCGACGAGCGCGACCCCGCGGTGCTCGCCATGCTCGAGATGGCGATCACCGCCTGCCTCGAGCGCGGCAAGTACGTCGGCATCTGCGGCCAGGGCCCCAGCGACCACCCCGACCTCGCCCAGTGGCTCGTCGAGCGGGGCATCGAGACCATGTCGCTCAACCCCGACACCGTCGTCGACACCTGGCTGCACCTCGCCCGCAGCGCCCGCTGAGGGAGCCCGGCGCGGGCGCCGCACGCCTGGGACACTGGAGGGGACCACCTGCCGCGGGGACGCCCGCGCGGCGCTCGACGACGAGCCCGCGGCGCACGCGGCAGGCACCCCCGTCCCGCGCTGCGCCCCGCCCGGCGCCCGGGACGACGAGCCTGAGGACACGACCACCCCATGCCGAACCGGCCCCTCGCCGTCCTGCTGGACATGGACGGCACCCTCGTGGAGACCGAGCAGCACTGGGGGAGGGCGCTGTTCGCCCTCGCCCGGCGCCTGGGCGGTGAGCTCAGCGGCGCGGCCCGCGAGGCGACCGTGGGCACCAGCATGCGCACCGCGCTGGGCATCCTCTACGCCGACCTGGGCCTCGACCGCGCCGCGCGGTGGGAGACCGACGCCGCCTGGGTCGAGGACGTCGTCGCCGACCTGCTCGCCCGGGACGTCCGCTGGCGCCCGGGGGCGCGCGAGCTGCTCACCGAGGTGCGCGCGGCCGCCCTGCCCGCCGCCCTGGTGACGACGACCCCGCGCCGGCTCGCCGACCTCGTCCTCGCCCGGCTGGCCGCCGACCTCGACGTGCCGCCGTTCGACCTGACCGTCTGCGGCGACGAGGTGCCCGCCCGCAAGCCCGACCCGGCGCCCTACCTGCAGGCCGCCGCCGGGCTCGGCGTCGACCCGGCCGGGTGCGTGGTCGTGGAGGACTCCGCGTCAGGGGTGGCCGCCGGCCTGGCGGCGGGCTGCGCGGTGCTCGGCGTGCCGTCGCTGCAGCCGCTGGCCCCCGCGCCGGGCCTGGTGCTGCGCGACACGCTGGTCGGCGTCGGCCTGGCCGACCTCGGCGACGTCCTCGCCGGGCGGGAGCCGGTCGCCAGCGGGGCCTGAGGCACCTCAGCCCGCGGGGAGCACCTCCCGGCCGCGGGAGACGACCAGCGCGACCCGCTCCAGCGCGAGCGGGTCGGCGGTGGGGTCGCCGTCGACGAGCAGCAGGTCGGCGTCCAGGCCCGGCGCCAGCCGTCCGGTGCGCCCGCCGAGGCCGCACGCCCGCGCCGCCGCCGACGTCGCGGTGGCCAGCGCCTCGGGTGCCGGCACCCCGCCGCCGGCCAGCGAGGCCACGGCCCGCCCGACGATCCCGTGCGGCTTGCCCGGCGTGATGCCGGCGTCGACCCCGCTGACCAGCGTCACGCCGGCCCGGTGCAGCCGGGCGCACTCCGCCGCGCGGGCCTCCTGGGTGAGCCCGAGGCGGGTGAAGAGCTCCCGGGCGGGTGGCGCGGGCACGCTGCCCGGCGTGGTGCCCAGCGTGGGACACACGGCGGTGCCCGCACGGGCGAGATCCGCGGTCAGGTCCGGTGGGATCCCCCAGTCGGTGCCGTCCAGGCACAGGGCGTGCTCGATGCCGTCGACGCCGGCGGCGACCACCTGCCGGATCGCGGCCAACGGGTAGGCGTGCGCGGTCACCGGCAGGCCGAGCCGGTGCGCCTCGTCGACCACCGCCCGCACCTCCGCGTCGGTGAACTGGCAGGTGGTCGCGTCGGTGCCCGGCGTGAGCAGCCCGCCGCTGGCCATCAGCTTCACCACCCCGGCACCGCGCCCGGCGCGCTCCCGCACCGCGGCCCGCAACGCCTCGACGCCGCGGGCCTGGCCGCCCATCGCCCAGCAGTGCCCGCCCGGTGAGGTGATCGGGGGCCCGGCCGCGACCACCGTGGGCCCGGTGCGCGGCGCCCGGTCGACGACGGCCCAGTCGATGTCGCCCAGGTCGCGCACCGTGGTCACCCCGGCGGCCAGGTGCTGCTGCAGGCTCCTCGCCACGGTCGCGTCGACCTCGTCGGGGGTCAGCTCCGGCAGTTGGTCCAGCGCCCGCGGGCCGGCGTCGCCGCACAGGTGCACGTGGGTGTCGACCAGCCCGGGCAGCAGCGTCGCGCCGGGCCGCTCGACCACCGGCACGCCGTCGGGCGGGGCGGATCCGGCCGGCTGCACGGCGAGGATGCGGCCGTCCTCGACGAGCACCAGTGCGCCGCCGGGCAGCACCCGCTCCCCGTCGAAGGCGCGCTCGGCCCGGTATGCCCGCATGCCGCCTCCCGGGGGTGGATGGGGACCCGACGCTAGGACCAGCCGCGCCGGCCGGTCGACGTGCGCTGGCGCGTCTCGCTGGCACCGCGCGCACGGCGGCCCGGCCGTTATCCCCAACGGAAATGCGGAAGTCGTCGGCCGACTGCCCCGTGGGGGAGGAGCGGTGACGCACGGGGACTCAGCCGGGCCCGGTCCCCGCGATCGTGGAGTTCGCGTGGCGGCACGCCGCCCGGGGACGGCGTGTCGCCACCGCGGCTCCATGATCGTTCTCAGAGGCGGGGCAGTGGCCGGGAGCTGGGCCCGGGGCCGAGGGACCAGGTGCGCGGGCGCTCCGCCGGCGACGGGTCAGTCGCGCTCGACGAGGGGGAGGGTGGCCCAGCCGGCCGCGGCGGCGGCGTCGGCGGGGAACGGCGGGGGCGTGCCGCCGAAGGAGGGGCACAGCGCCTGGTGGTCGCACCAGTCGCACATCCGCGACCGGTTGGGACGGAAGTCGCCGGTGGCCACCGCCCGCTCGATCGCCGCCCAGATGGCCAGCAGCGTCCGCTCGAAGCGGAGCAGCTCGGCCTCGTCGGGGGCGTAGGTGAGCGCCTCGCCGTCGCCGAGGTAGATGAGCTTGAGCTGGCTGGCCACCACGCCGCGGGTGCGCCAGAGCACCAGCGCGTAGAACTTCATCTGGAACAGCGCCTTGGCCTCGAAGGCCTCCCGCGGCATCGAGCCGGTCTTGTAGTCGACCACCCGCAGCGCGCCGTTGCGGGCGACGTCGAGCCGGTCGACGTAGCCGCGCAGCAGCAGCCCGTCGGGCAGCGTCACCTCGACCAGCTGCTCGCGGCCCTCGGGCTGGATGCGGGTCGGGTCCTCCAGCCGGAAGTAGGTCTCCACCAGCTTCCCGGCCGACTCCAGCCACGCCTGCAGCGACGGCGGCGCGGCGCCGTCCTCACCCGGGGCGAACAGCGCGGCCACCTCCGGGTCGGCCCGCAGCTCCTCCCAGGCCGGCGCCACCAGCTCGCGGGCCGCCTCGACGGTGCGCTGTGCCTGCGGCAGGTCGTAGAGCCGCTCCAGCACCGCGTGCACCAGCGTGCCGCGCACCGCCGCCGGGCTGCGCTTCTCGGGCAGCCGGTCGATGGTGCGGAACCGGTAGAGCAGCGGGCAGGTCTTGAAGTCCGCCGCCCGGCTCGGGGACAGCGACGGCCGGCGCGGCGCCCGCTCGGGAGCCGGTGGCGCCGCCTGCTCGCCGTCGGCCGCGGTGTCGGAGGAGAACACTGCAGTCACGTCCCCGAGGCTAGGCCGGGCCACCGACAGTCCGGCGTCCCCCGCGCCGGGGAGCCGTTCGACGGGAGGCGCCTAGGCTGGCCGCCCGTGGACGAGCAGCCCGAGCCCAGCCAGACCGCGACGAGCGCCGCACCGGCCCCGACCGCCGAGCCGGCGCCCGCGGGGGAGGAGCAGCCGGGCCCCGTCGAGCGGGTCGCCGTGCCCGGCGCCTTCGCCGCCGGTGACCGGGTGCAGCTGACCGATCCCAAGGGCCGGCTGCACACCGTCGTCCTCGAGCCGGGCAAGCAGTTCCACACCCACCGCGGCGCCATCGCCCACGACGACCTCATCGGCGCGCCCGAGGGCTCGGTCGTGCACTCCACCGCCAACACCGGCTACCTGGCGCTGCGCCCGCTGCTCGCCGACTTCGTGCTCTCCATGCCGCGCGGCGCGCAGGTCATCTACCCCAAGGACGCCGCCCAGATCGTCGGCTCCGGCGACATCGGCCCGGGCATGCGGGTGCTCGAGGCCGGCGCCGGGTCCGGGGCGCTGACCTGCTCGCTGCTGCGCGCCGTCGGTGAGCACGGCCGGGTGACCAGCTACGAGCGGCGGGAGGACTTCGCCGACGTCGCCCGCGGCAACGTCGGCGCCTTCTTCGGCGGGGTGCCCGACACCTGGGACCTGCGCCTGGGCGACCTCGCCGACCACCCCGCCGAGGAGGTCGTCGACCGGGTGGTGCTCGACATGCTCGAGCCCTGGGCGGTGCTGCCCACCGTGGCCGCCGCGCTGCGCCCCGGCGGCGTGCTCGTCGGCTACGTCGCCACGGTCACCCAGCTGTCCACCTACGTCGAGGCGCTGCGCGCGCAGGGCTGCTGGACCGAGCCCTACGCGTGGGAGTCGCTGGTGCGGCCGTGGCACGCCGTCGGCCTCGCCGTGCGCCCCGAGCACCGCATGGTCGCCCACACCGCGTTCCTGGTGACCGCCCGGCGGCTGGCCGAGGGCGTCGTCGCCCCGGTCCGCCAGCGTCGCGCCGCCAAGCACTGAACCGGCGCCGTTGCGCTCTCGACCGACCACCGCGAGCCACGGGCGTGCTGTCGGTCGGCGTGTATAGATTTGCCTCCTGGCTCCCCCCGATGTGTGCGGAGGTGCGCGATGGGCCCCGGCCATGGTGATGGTCCCGACGAGTTCCGAGCGCGGCGCGAGCGTGACGTCTCCGCCCTGCTCTCCCAGATCTCCTACCTCGAGGAGGAGATCGGCCTGCTGCGCCGGAAGGTGTCCGAGAGCCCGCGGCAGGTGCGGGCGCTGGAGGAGCGGATCGCCGAGGCGGAGGGCCGCGCGGCCTTCCTCTCCGAGCGCAACGACAAGCTCGCCGGCACGCTGCGCGACGCGCGCGAGCAGCTGATCACGCTCAAGGAGGAGGTCGACCGGCTCGGGCAGCCGCCGTCGGGCTACGGCGTCTTCCTCGGCCGGCACGACGACGGCAGCGTCGACGTCTTCACCGGCGGCCGCAAGCTGCGGGTGTCGGTCTCCCCGGCGGTCGAGGGCGACACGCTGCGCCCCGGCCAGGAGGTCATGCTCAACGAGGCGATGAACGTCGTCGAGGCGCTCGGCTTCGAGAAGCAGGGCGACGTCGTCATGCTCAAGGAGCTGCTCGAGCCGGTCGACGGCGTCACCCAGCGCGCGCTGGTGATCGGCCACACCGACGAGGAGCGCGTGGTCTACCTCGCCGACTCCCTCACCGACCAGCCGCTGCGGGTCGGCGACTCGCTGCTGCTGGAGTCCCGGTCGGGCTACGTCTACGAGCGGATCCCCAAGAGCGAGGTCGAGGAGCTCGTCCTCGAGGAGGTCCCCGACATCGACTACTCCGACATCGGGGGCCTGGCCCGGCAGATCGAGCAGATCCGCGACGCCGTCGAGCTGCCGTTCCTGCACGCCGACCTGTTCCGCGAGTACGAGCTGCGCCCGCCCAAGGGGATCCTGCTCTACGGCCCGCCCGGCTGCGGCAAGACGCTCATCGCCAAGGCGGTGGCCAACTCGCTGGCCAAGAAGGTCGCCGCGGTGAAGGGCGAGGGGCAGGCCAAGAGCTACTTCCTCAACATCAAGGGCCCCGAGCTGCTCAACAAGTACGTCGGGGAGACCGAGCGGCACATCCGGCTGGTGTTCCAGCGCGCCCGGGAGAAGGCCAGCGAGGGCACCCCGGTCATCGTGTTCTTCGACGAGATGGACTCGATCTTCCGCACCCGCGGGTCGGGGGTGTCCTCCGACGTCGAGTCCACGATCGTGCCGCAGCTGCTCAGCGAGATCGACGGCGTGGAGGGCCTGGAGAACGTCATCGTCATCGGCGCCTCCAACCGCGAGGACATGATCGACCCGGCGATCCTGCGGCCCGGCCGGCTCGACGTGAAGATCAAGATCGAGCGGCCCGACGCCGAGGCCGCCCGCGACATCTTCAGCAAGTACCTGACGCCGTCGCTGCCGATCCACCCCGACGACCTCGCCGAGAACGGCGGCAGCGCCCAGGCCACGGTCCAGGCGATGATCCAGCGCACCGTCGAGCGGATGTACACCGAGAGCGAGGAGAACCGCTTCCTCGAGGTGACCTACGCCAACGGCGACAAGGAGGTCCTGTACTTCAAGGACTTCAACTCCGGGGCGATGCTGCAGAACATCGTCGACCGCGCCAAGAAGATGGCCATCAAGGAGAGCCTGGAGGTCGGCTCGCGCGGCCTGCGGGTCGGCCACCTCATGCAGGCCTGCGTCGACGAGTTCAAGGAGAACGAGGACCTGCCCAACACCACCAACCCCGACGACTGGGCGCGGATCTCGGGCAAGAAGGGCGAGCGGATCGTCTACATCCGCACCCTCATCAGCGGCAAGGGCAACGACTCCGGCCGCGCCATCGACACCGCCACCAACACCGGCCAGTACCTCTAGCCGCTCCCGCTGACCGACCCGGTCCCGGCCGCCCCGCCCTCGCGCGCGGGGCGGCCGGTCGCCGTCGGTGCGTGCGCAGCGGACCTGCCGCGGGGTCCGCGGGCGGCCGCCGGGCGGGGCCTAGTCTCGGTCGCATGAGCGTTCGGCGGGTGATGGGGACCGAGGTCGAGTACGGCATCTCGGTCCCCGGGCAGCCCACGGCCAACCCGACGACCCTCTCCAGCCAGGTGGTGAACGCCTGGGCGGTGGCCGACGCGCCGACCCGCCGCCGGCCGCGGTGGGACTTCGAGGAGGAGTCGCCGCTGCGCGACGCCCGTGGGTTCGACCTCTCCCCGGCGCAGGCGCTCGACCACAACGACCTCGAGGAGGACTCGGGGATGGCCAACGTCATCCTCACCAACGGGGCGCGGCTCTACGTCGACCACGCCCACCCCGAGTACTCCACGCCGGAGGTCACCAACCCGCGCGACGTCGTCCTGTGGGACAAGGCAGGGGAGCGGGTGATGGCCGAGGCCGCCCGCCGGGCCGCGCGCATCCCCGGCACCCAGCCGATCCAGCTGTACAAGAACAACACCGACGGCAAGGGCGCCAGCTACGGCGCGCACGAGAACTACCTGATGGACCGGCGGACGCCGTTCATCGAGATCATCCGCGGGCTGATCCCGTTCTTCGTCACCCGCCAGGTGTTCGCCGGCGCCGGACGGGTCGGCATCGGCACCGAGGGCCGCACCCAGGGCTTCCAGATCTCCTCCCGCGCGGACTTCTTCGAGGTCGAGGTGGGCCTGGAGACCACGCTCAAGCGGCCGATCATCAACACCCGCGACGAGCCGCACGCCAACCCCGACGAGTACCGCCGGCTGCACGTGATCATCGGTGACGCCAACCTCGCCGAGCTGTCGACCTACCTCAAGGTCGGGACGACGGCGCTCGTGCTGGCGATGATCGAGGCGCGGGCGCTGACCGAGGACCTCTCCCTCGAGGAGCCGGTGGCCACGCTGCAGGCGGTCAGCCACGACCCCTCCCTGACCGCGCTGGTGCGGCTGCGCGACGGCCGTCGGATGACCGCCGTCGACGTGCAGCGCGCCTACCTCGACCAGGCGGTGCGCTTCGTCGAGCGCGGCGGCGGCGCCGACGAGCAGACCGCCGACGTCCTGCGCCGCTGGGCCGAGGTGCTCGACGTCCTCGCCGACGACCCGCTGCGGCTGGCCGACCGGCTCGACTGGCCGGCCAAGCTGCGGTTGCTGGAGGGCTACCGCGCCCGCGACGGGCTCGGCTGGGGCGACTCCCGGCTGCAGCTGGTCGACCTGCAGTACTCCGACGTGCGCCCCGACAAGGGCCTCTACCACCGCCTCGTCGCCCGCGGCTCGATGCAGCGGCTGCTCACCGACGAGGAGGTGACCCGCGCGATGGTCACCCCGCCCGGGGACACCCGCGCGTTCTTCCGCGGCGAGTGCCTGCGCCGCTTCCCCGCCCAGGTCGCGGCGGCGTCGTGGGACTCGGTGGTGTTCGACCTGGGCCGGGAGAACCTGGTGCGCATCCCGACGATGGAGCCGCTCAAGGGCACCCGCGACCACGTGGGGGTGCTGTTCGAGTCGACGTCGAGCGCGCAGGAGCTGGTCGACACCATCACCGGCGGCTGATGACCGCCCCGGCACAGGCCGCCCGGCGGCTGGCCGCGGAGCTGCTCGCGCCGGCGGCCGCCGGGGTCGACGCCACCGGCGTGCTGCCACGCGGGCACCTCGACGCGCTGGCCGACGCCGGCCTCTACGGGCTGGCGGGACCGGCCGGCGCCGGCGGGCTCGACGCCGACGTGGCGACGCTCGCCGCCGTCGCCGAGGAGCTCGCCGCCGGGGACCTCGCGACGGCGTTCGTCTGGCTGCAGCACCACGGCGTCGTCGGCCGGCTGGCCGCCGCGGGCACGCACCCGGACCTGCTGGCCGACCTGTGCCGCGGCCGCCGCCGCGCCGGGATCGCGCTGCAGGCCGCCACCCGCCCCGACGCCGCCCCGGTGACCGTGCGCCGGGACGGCGGCGACCTGGTCCTCGACGGCGCCGTGCCGTGGGTGACCGGGTGGGGTCTCGTCGACGTCGTCCTGGTGGCGGCCCGCGACGGCGAGGACGTGGCCTTCGTGCTCGCCGACGCGGTCGGCTCGCCGACGCTCGCGGCGGCGCCGCAGTCGCTGGTGGCGGTACAGGCCAGCGCCACGGTGGAGCTGCGGCTCACCGGCCACCGGGTGCCGGCCGACCGGCTGCTGGGCACCACCCCGCTGGCCCAGGTGCGCGCCGCCGACGCCGGCGGGCTGCGGCTCAACGGGTCGTTGGCGCTCGGGCTGGCGCTGCGCTGCGCGCGGCTGGTCGGGCCCTCCCCGCTGGACGCCGCGCTCGACGCCGTCCGGGCGCGCCTGGACGCCGCCGGCCCCGCGGAGCTGCCCGCGGCCCGCGCCGAGGCCGCGGCCCTGGCCCACCGCGCCGCCGGGGCGCTGGTGGTGGCCTCCGGCAGCGCGGCGGCGCGGGCGGGCGGCGTTGCGGAGCGTACGGCGCGGGAGGCGGTGTTCCTGCTGGTGTTCGGCTCCCGGCCGGCGATCCGGCAGGCGCTGCTGGAGCGGTTCGGCGCGGCCGGCTGAGACCGCCGGATGTCGGTACCTGCGGGTAGTTTCGGCACCAGCACGCACTCGGCGCGCACCAGGGGAGGGCACATGGCCACCAGGGACACCGGCGGGCAGGCGCGGACCACCCGCACCCGGGAGGAGACCGAGGAGGTCGAGGCGTCCGTCGACGCCGAGGTCGCCGAGCGGCACAAGGAGATGTCCGAGGACGTCGACGCCATCCTGGACGAAATCGACGACGTCCTCGAGGAGAATGCCGAGGAATTCGTTCGCTCATATGTGCAAAAAGGGGGTCAGTGAAAGCCGTTCTCGGCTTTCCAGAATGGCGGTCTGAATGGTTGACTCAAAATGGTGCCCTGACTGCGGCGCCAGCCGTCCGGTCGACCAGTTCACCCGCGACAGACGTCGAGCAGACGGCCTCGCGTTCTACTGCCGAGACCATGCGAGGGCGAGGTCCCGGGACTCCCGACAGCGGCGGCTCGGTCCGCCGAGCCGCCGCTTCCCGGTAGGTCGAGACGTGCCGTCCGGGTCCAAGTGGTGCCCCGACTGCGACACCGTCAAGCCCGTCTCGGACTTCCCCACGACCACCGCCAACTCGAGCGGCGTGTACACGTACTGCAAGCCCTGCCACAACGTCCGCGGCAAGGCGTCCAAGGACAGGGTCGGCGGCTCGCGGACCTACCACCTCCAGCGGCGGTACGGCATCACGGCCGAGGAGGCCGACGCGATGCTCGCCGCCCAGAAGGGACGCTGCGCCGTCTGCCGCACGGCGCCGGCCGCGCACGTCGACCACGACCACGCCACCGGCCGGGTGCGCCAGCTGCTCTGCTTCAACTGCAACGGCGGCCTGGGTCAGTTCAAGGACGACCCGGCGGTGCTGCGGGCCGCCGCGGAGTACGTCGAGCGCCACCGCGACGCGCAGCGCGGGTCGGGAGATCCGCAGCGCCCGCCACGAGGACGGCGACGGTCGCCCGCCCCGGGCGCGTCCGCCCTGCGCCACCGCGGCGCCGGGTGCACCACGCACGATGTGGTCCGCGGCCGGGTGGCGAAGCTCGTCGCCGCCCTGGAGCGTCCCGCCGCGGGCTGAGCCGCGCCGGCGGGTGCGGGGCTGCGCTCCGACCGGGGTCCCCCGTCGCCCCCGGTGGGGGACCGGCCGCGCCGGTAGGGTCGGCGACAGCCGCCGCGGGGTGCCCGCGGCACGTCGAGGAGCGCCCCGCGAGCGGGCGGAGAGGTGGACGGGTTGACCCAGTCGCACACCGGCCGGAGCGGCTTCCCGCCCGCCTACCTGGACCGGGTGGGTTCCTCGTTCACCGACTTCCTGGCCCAGGCCGCGCCCGACCTGCTGCCCGGCAAGCGCCCCCTGCCGACCGTGAACGCCGGCGACCTGACCCCGCACGGCACCACGATCGTCGCGGTCACCTACGCCGACGGCGTCCTCATGGGCGGCGACCGGCGCGCCACGATGGGCAACCTGATCTCCAGCCGCGACATCGAGAAGGTCTACCCGGCCGACACCTGGTCGGTCATCGGCATCGCCGGCGCCGCGGGCATCGCCATCGAGATGGTGAAGCTCTACCAGGTCGAGCTCGAGCACTACGAGAAGATCGAGGGCCTGACGCTCAGCCTCGACGGCAAGGCCAACCGGCTGGCGCAGATGATCCGCGGCAACCTCGGCGCCGCGCTGCAGGGCCTCGCCGTCGTCCCGCTGTTCGCCGGCTACGACCTCGACGCCGCCGAGGGCGCCAGCCCGGGCCGGATCTTCAGCTACGACGTCACCGGCGGGAACTACGAGGAGCGCGGCTACGCCGCCGTCGGCTCGGGGTCGCTGTTCGCCAAGAACTCGCTGAAGAAGACGTGGCGGTCCGGCCTCGACGGCGGCGCCGCCACCCGCACCGTGGTCGAGGCGCTCTACGACGCCGCCGACGACGACTCCGCCACCGGCGGCCCCGACCCGGTGCGGCGGCTGTACCCGATCGTGTACCGCGTCGACGCCGAGGGCGCGGTGCGGCTGACCGACGCCGAGGTGGCCGGGGTCGCCGACACCATCGTCGGTGAGCGCGCCGCCGCCGACCGCGAGAACGTCGACCGGGGGGCCTGAACGCCATGACGATGCCGTACTACGCCTCGCCCGAGCAGCTGATGCGCGACCGCTCGGAGTACGCCCGCAAGGGCATCTCCCGCGGGCGCAGCGTCGCCGTCCTCACCTACGCCGACGGCGTGCTGTTCATCGCCGAGAACCCCAGCTCCACGCTGCACAAGGTCGGGGAGATCTACGACCGGATCGGCTTCGCCGCCGTCGGCCGCTACAGCGAGTTCGAGAGCCTGCGGGTGGCCGGCGTGCGGCTGGCCGACGTCCGCGGCTACTCCTACAACCGCCGCGACGTCACCGGGCGGGTCATCGCCAACGCCTACGCGCAGACCCTCGGCGCGATCTTCACCGAGCAGATGAAGCCCTACGAGGTCGAGCTGTGCGTCGCCGAGGTGGGCACCGACCCCGAGGCCGACCAGCTCTACCGCCTCACCTTCGACGGCTCGGTCGTCGACGAGCCGGACTTCGTCGTCATGGGCGGGCAGGCCGAGGCGGTCACCGGCCACCTGCGGGAGAACTTCCGGCAGGGCCTGCCGCTGGGCGAGGCGCTCATGGTCGGCGTCCGGGCGCTGTCAGCGGTCAGCCCGGCCATGTCGGGCGGCAACGGGTCCGGGGAGCTGCTCGCGGCCACCCAGCTCGAGGTCGCCGTCCTCGACCGGCGGCGGCCCAAGCGGGCGTTCCGCCGGGTGGTGGGCGCGGCCCTGCGGTCGTTGCTGGGCGAGCGGGCCGCCGGTGACGACGCGCCGGAGGGCGCCACCCACGCGCACACGCCCAGTGCCCCGCAGCCGGGCACCCCGGCCGGCCTGGGCGACCCCGCGGCGCCGGACACCGCCGGTGGCACCGGCGGCTCGGGGGAGGGCAGCGGCCCGCAGACCGGCCCGGCCGACGGCGCCGGCGGCGGCCCCGACGGCGGCTCCGGCGGCGCGGCGCGCGGCGAGGACTGACCCCGCCGCGGGAACCGGCCGGAGTCGGCTGCGGCGCCTAGGCTCGGTCCGTGGACCGACGGATCTTCGGGATCGAGACCGAGTACGGCGTCACGTGCACCTTCCGGGGCCAGCGGCGGCTGTCCCCGGACGAGGTCGCGCGGTACCTGTTCCGCCGCGTGGTGTCGTGGGGGCGCAGCTCCAACGTGTTCCTGCGCAACGGCTCGCGGCTCTACCTCGACGTCGGCAGCCACCCGGAGTACGCCACCGCCGAGTGCGACGACCTCGTCGAGCTCGTCGTCCACGACAAGGCCGGGGAGCGGATCCTCGAGGGCCTGCTGGTCGACGCCGAGCAGCGGCTGGCCGAGGAGGGCGTCACCGGCGACATCTACCTGTTCAAGAACAACACCGACTCGGCCGGCAACAGCTACGGCTGCCACGAGAACTACCTGGTGGGCCGGCACGGGGAGTTCAGCCGGCTGGCCGACGTCCTCATCCCGTTCCTGGTCAGCCGGCAGCTGGTGGTCGGCGCGGGCAAGGTGCTGCAGACCCCGCGGGGGGCGATCTACTGCGTCAGCCAGCGCGCCGAGCACATCTGGGAGGGCGTGTCCTCGGCGACCACCCGCTCGCGGCCGATCATCAACACCCGCGACGAGCCGCACGCCGACGCCGAGCGCTACCGGCGGCTGCACGTCATCGTCGGCGACTCGAACATGAGCGAGACGACGACGCTGCTCAAGGTCACCATCACCGACCTGGTGCTGCGGATGATCGAGGCCGGGGTGCCGATCAAGGACATGGCGCTGGAGAACCCGATCCGCGCCATCCGCGAGATCAGCCACGACACCACCGGCCGCCGCAAGGTGCGCCTGGCCAACGGCCGGGAGATGTCGGCGCTGGAGATCCAGGCCGAGTACCACTCCCGCGCCGCGGAGTTCGTCGACCGGGAGGGGTTCGGCCCGGTGCACCGGCAGATGCTCGAGCTGTGGGGCCGGGTGCTCAAGGCCGTCGACAGCGGCGACCTCTCGCTCATCGACCGGGAGATCGACTGGGCGATCAAGCTCTCCCTCATCGAGCGGTACCGCACCAAGCGCGACCTGTCGCTGTCCTCGCCGCGGGTGGCGCAGATGGACCTCGCCTACCACGACATCTCCCGCACCCGGGGGCTGTACTACCTGCTCGAGCGCGCCGGGCAGGTGGAGCGGGTGGCGCACGAGCCGCGGGTGTTCGAGGCGAAGAACGTGCCGCCGCAGACCACCCGCGCCAAGCTGCGCGGGGAGTTCATCCGCCGGGCGCAGGAGAAGCGGCGCGACTTCACCGTCGACTGGGTGCACCTCAAGCTCAACGACCAGGCCCAGCGCACCGTGCTGTGCAAGGACCCGTTCAAGAGCGTCGACGAGCGGGTGGAGAAGCTCATCGCCAGCATGTGACCCGTGCACGTCCGCGGAACTGCACGGCCTCGGGCGGGTCAGTCGGGCAGCGGCACCCGCAGGGCGGCGTAGCGGCCGGCCGCGGCGGCGGCGAGGAAGTAGGCGCGCTCCTCCGGCCAGCCGCGGCCCATGGTCGACAGCGTCACCGGCGACAGCTGCAGCGCCTCGTCGAGCCCGTCGACGTCGACCCACACCACCCGGTTGCGCTCGGGCTGCCCGGCGAGGTCCTCCTCGACCTGCTGCCCGAGCTCCGAGCCCAGCCCGCGCGGGGCGACCAGCGTCACCCCGGCCAGCGCCACCCGGCCGAAGGCGGTCAGCGAGTGGTGCGACACCCCGCGGTGGCGGGGGCGCGGGTCGGCGTCGGAGATCCGCAGCGCCCCGATCGGCTCCCCGCCGAGCACGCTGACGGCGTTGCACGCCTCGCCGGCGGCGACCCCGGAGAAGCCCCACGGCGTGCCGGTGCCCAGGTTGCCCGGCCCCTGGGTGACGACGGCGACGTCGGCGCCGAGCACGTGCCGCGCGGCGAGCAGGCCGGTGTGCAGGGTGACCGCCTCGAGGTCCCCGCCGAAGGCCTGCCCGACGGTGACCACCCCGGTCAGCGACGGCGCCAGCGTGTGCAGCGTGCGGGAGAACCCGGCGACCAGCGCCCCGCCGTCGGTCATCACGTAGGCGACCCTGAGGTCGGGGTCGGTGGCGAACACCCCGATCAGCGCGGCCGGCAGCGCGGAGTGCAGGTCGGCGACGACGACCGGCATGCCGCCGAGGTCCTCGGCCTCGGCGATCGCGGCGTGGTGCTCGGTGTCCTGCTCGTCGACGCCCCGCACGCTGACCTGCATCGGCGTGTACCGCGCCTTG
This sequence comes from Geodermatophilus sp. SYSU D00814, assembly GCF_054050055.1. Lineage (NCBI taxonomy): Bacteria > Bacillati > Actinomycetota > Actinomycetes > Geodermatophilales > Geodermatophilaceae > Geodermatophilus > Geodermatophilus sp. SYSU D00814. Next base: position 48,345 of record NZ_JBJGYP010000017.1, on the reverse strand, counting down.
ACCAGGTGCCCGGGGCCGGAGGGGTCCGGTGGCAGCCGGTCGGGGACGGCGACGACGAGCGCGTACCCGCCGGTGCCCAGCCGCTGCGCCCAGGCGGTGGTGTTGAGCAGCACCTCGTCGCCGACCTCGGGGACGCCGACCAGCGACGGGTGCGCCAGGGACCGCACCTCGCCGTCGCCGGGTACCTCCACGGTCAGCTCCACCGCGTCGCGCCAGCTGCGCCCGGTCGCCGTCACCCGCCCGCGTCGCCAGCGGATGCGCTGCCCGTTGCCCTGGACACTGCCCTGGACGCTGCCCGGCACGGTCGTCTCGTCCCCCACGCGGACACGCTAACGAGCGTCCCGGGCGGGCGCGGACCGGACCGGGTGCGATCGGCGCGGTCTGACTAGCCTGGGCCCGTGTCGGCGAAGCGGGCGGAGCGGCTGGTCAACCTGGTCATCGCGCTGCTCGGCACCCGCCAGTACGTGACCGCGGCCCGCATCCGCGCCACCGTCCCCGGCTACGAGCCCGACGACGGCACCGCGCGCGCCGACGAGGCGTTCAAGCGCATGTTCGAGCGCGACAAGGCCGAGCTGCGCGAGATGGGCGTGCCGCTGGAGACCGGTCGCACCAGCGTCTTCGACACCGAGGACGGCTACCGCATCGCCCGCGCCGACTACGAGCTGCCCGAGATCACCCTCACCGGCGAGGAGGCCGCCGCCGTCGGCCTGGCGCTGCGGCTGTGGGAGTCCGCGCAGCTGGCCGGCGCGGCGCACAGCGCGCTGGTGAAGCTGCGCGCGGCCGGCCTCGACGTCGACCCCGGTCGGGCGCTGCCCATCCAGCCGCGGCTGGACTCCGACGAGCCGGCGTTCGAGCCGGCCTACGCCGCCGCCCGCGACCGCCGGGTGCTGCAGTTCGACTACCGCCGTCCCGACGAGGCCGCCCCCGCCCGGCGCCGGGTGCAGCCGTGGGGGGTGGTGGCCTGGCACGGCCGCTGGTACCTGGTGGGTCAGGACCTCGACCGGCAGGCGCCGCGGGTGTTCCGGCTGTCCCGGGTGGTCGGCACGCCGAGGGCGGTGGGGCCGGAGAACGCGTTCGAGCCGCCGGCCGACCTCGACCTGGCCGCGGTGGTGGCCCGGCAGGCCGACCGCTCCGGCGGGGGAGAGGAGCACGTGGTGGTCGTGCGCGCCCGCCCGGGCACCGCGGTCGGGCTGCGCCGCGGGGCGCAGCCGCTGGGCGCGGGGGAGGACGGGGAGGACCGGCTGCAGCTGCGCACCACCGAGCCGTGGCGGCTGGCCGACCAGCTGGCCGCCTACGGTCCCGACGTCGTGGTGGAGGCGCCGGCGGAGGTGCGCGCGGCGGTGGTCGAGCGGCTCACGCGGCTGGCGGCCTCGGGGGAGCACGCGTGAGCACCCCGGCGACCACCGAGCGGATGACCCGGCTGCTGTCGCTGGTGCCCTACCTCACCGCGCGGCCGGAGGGTGTGCCGCTTTCAGAGGTGGCCCGCGACTTCGGCGTCCCCGAGCGGCAGCTGCGGCGCGACCTGGAGCTGCTGTGGATGTGCGGCCTGCCCGGCTACGGCCCCGGCGACCTCATCGACCTGTCCTTCGAGGGCGACCGGGTGCGGGTCACCTTCACCGCCGGCATGGTGCGCCCGCTGCGGCTGACCACCGACGAGGCCGTCGCGCTGGTGGTCGCGCTGCGCACGCTGCTGGACCTGCCGGGCCTGGCCGAGCAGGACGCGGTCAGCCGTGCGCTGGCCAAGGTGTCGGCCGCCGCCGGGCACGCCGCCGAGCGGGTGACCCCGGTGGCGCTGAGCGTCGACGCCCGCGAGCAGGCCCTCGCGGTAGTCCGGGAGGGCCTCGAGCGCGGCCGGGCGCTGCACCTGCACTACTACGTGCCCACCCGCGACGAGCGCACCGAGCGCACCGTCGACCCGATGCGGCTGCACCTGGTCGACGGGCGCTGGTACCTGGAGGCCTGGTCGCGGGAGGTGGCCGGGGTGCGGCTGTTCCGCCTCGACCGCATCGACGACGTCGAGGTGCTCGACGAGCCGGCCGCCCCGCCGCCGCAGGCCGCCCCGCGCGACATCGCCTCGGGGGTGTACCAGCCGCCGCCGGACGCGCCGGTGGTGCGGCTGCGGCTGGCCCGCACCGCCCGGTGGGTCGCCGAGTACTACCCGGTCGAGGACGTCCGCGAGGTCGACGACCCGCCCGGCGGCCTGGCCGTCGCCCTGCGCACCGCCGACCTGGCCTGGGCGCGGCGGCTGGTGTCCTCCCTCGGCGGGGCCGCCGCCGTCGACGAGCCGGCCGAACTGGCCGCGGCCGTGGCCGCCGACGCCCGCGCCGCGCTGGCCCGCTACGGGCTGGGGGACGCCGGGGCCTAGGGTCGGCGCCGTGCTGCTGTGGGTGGTCTGGATCGCCGTCGTCGTGCTGTCGCTGGTCGTGCTCGGCGCGATCGCCTTCGGCGTGCTCGGGGCCGGCCGCCGGCTGGCCCGCGAGCTGGCCGCCGCCGAGCAGGACGTGCGGCCGGTGCTGGAGCAGGCCCAGGCCACCGCCGCGCGGGCGGCGCGGCTGCAGGCCGGTGACCCGGGCGCCGGCACCCGCTGACCTGCGGCGGCCGACGTCGCGCGCCTCGGGAACGGAGACCGCCGGGCGTAGCATCGCCCTCGTCCACTCGACCTGGAGGACGCATGAACCTCGGCCCGCTGGAGATCGGCCTGATCATCCTGGCCGTCCTGCTGCTGTTCGGCTACAAGAAGCTGCCCGACGCCTCCCGTTCGCTGGGCCGCTCGCTGCGCATCTTCAAGGGCGAGATGAAGGGCATGAAGGACGACGACGCCCGCCCCGCCGCGGCGCCCCCGGCGCCCCTGTCGTCGTTCACCTCGTCGCCGGTCCCGCTCGACGCCGCCGACCGCGACCGGCGGGCGCAGCTGGAGGCCGAGGCGGCCGCCGCGGAGGCGCGCGCGGCCGAGCTGCGGGCGCGCGCCGCCCAGCCCGGCGCCGCCGACGCCCGCTGACCGCCCCCGGGGCAGCGGCGTGAGCGGTCCGTCCCTGCGGCGTCGCCGGCGGCGGCCGCGGGACCCCGAGGCGACGATGACGCTCGTCGCCCACCTCACCGAGCTGCGCAACCGCGTCGCCAAGGCGCTGCTGGCGCTGGCGCTGGGCACCATCGCCGGGTTCCTCTGGTACGACCACGGGCTGCTGACCTTCCTCAGCGAGCCCTACTGCTCGTTGCCGGCCGAGCTGCGCTTCCAGGGCGAGGAGAACTGCCGGCTGGTGGTCCTCGACGTCTTCGGCGGCGTGCTGCTGCGGCTGAAGATCGGCCTGATCGCCGGGGCGGTGCTGTCGAGCCCGTTCTGGCTGTGGCAGCTGTGGGCGTTCATCACCCCGGGCCTCAAGCGCAACGAGAAGCGCTACGCGGTCACCTTCGTCGCCGTCTCCACGCTGCTGTTCGCCCTGGGCGCGGTGCTGGCCTACATCACGCTGTACAAGGGCCTGGAGCTGCTGCTGCAGCTCGCCGGTGACGAGGTGGCCTTCCAGCTGACCGCCCCGGACTACCTGGGCTTCGTCATCAGCCTGCTGGTCGCCTTCGGGCTGAGCTTCGAGCTGCCGCTGATCGCCGTCGCGCTCAACCTGGTCGGGGTGCTGTCGCACGCGGCGCTGGCGAAGAGCCGGCGGTGGATCTTCTTCCTGACCATCGTCTTCGCCGCGTTCGTCACGCCCACCCAGGACCCGTTCACCATGCTGGCCATGGCGCTGCCGATGGTGGTGCTGTTCGAGCTGGCCATCCAGGTCGCCCGCGTCGTGGACAAGCGGCGGGCCCGGCGCGAGGCGATCGAGCACTTCCACGGCCTGTCCGACGACGAGGCCTCCCCGCTGGACGCGGCGCCCACCCCGCCGGAGCAGCTGCTGGCCGGCGACGCCGCCCCGGCCGACGGCCCGGGCGCCCGCTCCCGCTGAGCACCCCGCACCCGCACACGGACGAACGAGGGCCCGCCGCTCCGAGCGGCGGGCCCTCGTCCGTGCCGGTCCCGGGGTGCCGTGCCAGCCGTGTCAGCGGACGGCGGCGTCCGGCGCCCAGGCCGCCAGCGCCTCCACCAGCCGCCGCCGCGGCGGGCCCACCGGTGCTCCCGGCGGCGGGCCGCCGGCGGGCCGCTCGTCGGGCGACTGCCGGGGCGGCCCCGGGCGGAACGGGCCGCCGTCGTCGGCGGTGACCGCGCTGTCGCGGGGGCGCCCGGCCTGCGGCGGCGGGCGGCCGGGCAGCCAGCCCTGGGCGAGCATCTCCGCGACCCGGGGGCGCACCGCGTCCAGCGCCGCCGGCGGGTCGACGAGGTGGAAGTGCCGCAGCACCGCGCGGGCCACCACCGGGTCGGCGCCGGCGGCGGCGAGGACGAGGAAGTGGGGGACGGGCGCGGCGCGGTCGGGCCCGGCGCCGGCCGGCGGGCCGGTCATCGGCGGGCGGCCGTCGCGCACGTTGCGCCAGGCCTGGGCGCGGGCGACGTCGGTCATCCGGGCGTCGTCGAACCACGCGCGCAGCTCGCCGTCGACCCAGGCGTCGACCTGCGCCCGCCACGCGCGGGCGTCGTCGGGGGCGGCGGCCACCGCGGCGGCCAGCCGCAGCGCGTGCGTGATGGCCAGCGCCGAGCCGCGGCCGAAGTGGGGGTTGGTGGTGCAGACGGCGTCGGCGAGCGGCTGCAGCCCCAGTGGCGCGGCGTCGTCGAGGGTGCGGAAGGTGCTGCGCAGGCCGCTCATGACCATGACCGGGGAGACCGGCTCGGCCCGCTCGGGGTCGGTCCACTCGGCGGCCAGGGGCACCACCTGCGTGGCCGCCTCGAAGGCCGCCTGCTCGCGCAGCGGGTCCAGCTCGGGGTCGTCGGGCAGGCGGGTGAAGCAGACGGTGAAGGTGCCGGCGTCGTGGGGGAAGACCAGCAGCGTGTAGCCGTCGCCCTCGGCCACCGAGATGACGTTGCGGTTGACGGTGCCGAACGCGGCGCCGGGCCGCAGCCGGTAGCGGCGGGAGACGTACACCTCGTCGGCGGGGACGTCGACCTCCTCGCGCAGCCACGGGCGGGAGAGCCGCCCGCGCCGGCCGGTGGCGTCGACGACGAGGTCGGCGGGCAGCAGCGTGCCGTCGGCGAGCCGCACCCCGGCCACCCGGTCCCCGTCGACGGCGACCTCGCTGACGGCGGCCTCGTCACGCGTCACCCCCGGCTCGGTCTCCACCGCGGTGCGCAGCACCCACTCCAGCGTGCTGCGGCGGCACCACAGGGCGGTCAGGTCGTCGGGGAGGGCCACCGGGCGGGCCCCGCGGTCCAGCAGCGCCTCGAGGACGTCGGGCAGCGCCGCGGCCAGCTCCGAGTACAGCCGGGCCAGCAGCGCGTGCGGCTGGTGGAACTGGGCGACACCGCGCCGCTGCCAGTCCTCCACGCCCGCGACGTCGCCCGGGCGCGGCGCGGGGTCGCGGTCGACGAGCCGGACCTCGTGCCCCTGCCGGGCGAGGGCGAGGGCGGTGGTGAGTCCGGAGATGCCGGCACCGGCGATGACGACCTGCATGACTCCTCCAGGGTGGGCTCACCCGGATCCGGCGGGGAGGTCGGTCGGTGAGGTCGGGATCGGTTGCGGGGTGAGACGAACGCCGCGTCATCATGCACCTGCACCGGCCGGTGTCACAGCCGCTCGGGCACCGTCGGTGGCAATGACGCACGAACGTGTCACACGGCGCCCGGCGGCCGGTCGGAGAGGGGGTGGGCAGCGGTATGGAGGTCGCCGTCCTGGTCAGCCCGGCCGCCGGGCGCGGCCGGGCCCGGGTGGTCTCGGCCGCCGTCCTGGCCACCCTGCGCCGCGCCGGGCTGGTGCCGCGGGTGCTGGCCGCCGCCGGCCGGGACGAGGCGGAGCGGGCCGCCGCCGACGCCGTCGCCGCGGGCACCGGCGCGGTGGTGGCCGTGGGCGGGGACGGCGCCGCGCACGCCGCGCTGCAGGCGGTGGCCGGGACGGGCACGCCGCTGGCGGTCGTCCCGGCCGGCACCGGCAACGACCTCGCCCTCGCCCTGGGCGTCCCGCCGGAGCCGGTGGCCGCCGCGGCCGCGGCCGCCGCCGACCTGCGCGCCGGCGGGGCCCTGCGCACGGTGGACGCCGGGCGGGCCGGCGGGCGCTGGTGGGCCACGGTGCTGTGCTGCGGGTTCGACTCCGCGGTGACCGACCGGGCGAACCGGCTGCGCTGGCCGAGGGGTCCGCGCCGCTACGACGTCGCGATCCTCGCCGAGCTGGCCCGGCTGCGGCCGCGGGAGGTGGTGCTCACGCTCGACGGGGCGGCGCGGACGGTGCCGGTGACGCTGGTCGCCGTCGGCGACACCGCCTGGTACGGCGGGGGGATGCGGGTCTGCCCGGCCGCCGACCCCGCCGACGGGCTGCTCGACGTGACCGTGGTCGGCCCGGTGTCGCGCCGGGAGCTGGTGCGCACCCGCCCGCGGCTGACCGCGGGCACCCACGTCGGGCACCCGGCGGTGAGCGTGCACCGCGCCGCCCGGGTGGAGCTGGCCGGGGCCGGGCTGACCGGCTACGCCGACGGGGAGCCGGTGGCCGCGCTGCCGCTGGTGGCCGAGGCGGTGCCCGGCGCGCTGACGGTGGCCGGCAGCGGCCGTGGGGGCGGCCAGGGTCGCGGGGGCCTCGATCAGGTGACCTGATCGTGGCGGGTCCTCCCGCACGGTGGGAGGTGCGGGAGGACGCCCGGGGGTGCGGGAGGACGCGGGTCCGGCCCGTCACTGGTTGACCGTTATCCCCAACTTGCGCGCACGACCGACCGGCCCGGCGGCCCGGCAGGGGAGCGCCTAACGTGGAGAGCATGTCCAGCCCCGCCGAGCGGTACGCGGCTGCCCGGCGGCGCAGCGCGCACCCGACCCTCGCCGACTTCACCGCCGAGCTCGGGTTCTCCCTCGACCCGTTCCAGGTGGAGGCCTGCGAGGCGCTCGACCAGGGCGCCGGCGTGCTGGTCTGCGCGCCCACCGGAGCCGGCAAGACCGTCGTCGGCGAGTTCGCGGTGCACAAGGCGCTGGCCGAGGGGCGCAAGGCGTTCTACACGACGCCGATCAAGGCGCTGTCCAACCAGAAGTACAAGGACCTCGTCGACCGCTACGGGGAGGAGCGGGTCGGGCTGCTCACCGGGGACAACGCGATCAACGGCAACGCGCCGGTGGTGGTGATGACCACCGAGGTGCTGCGCAACATGCTCTACGCGGAGTCGCCGGCGATCGACGGCCTCGGCTACGTGGTCATGGACGAGGTGCACTACCTCGCCGACCGCTTCCGGGGTGCGGTGTGGGAGGAGGTGATCATCCACCTCCCGCAGTCGGTGACCCTGGTGTCGCTGTCGGCCACGGTGAGCAACGCCGAGGAGTTCGCCGACTGGCTGGTCACCGTGCGCGGCCACACGAGGGTCGTCGTCAGCGAGGTGCGGCCCATCCCGCTGTGGCAGCACATGCTCGTCGGCAGCCGGGTGTTCGACCTGTTCAGCCTGCGCCCGGCCGCACACGCCGCCGAGCAGGGCCAGGACCCGCGCCAGCAGTCGACCCGCGACCGCGGCGCCAGCGTCGTCGATCCCGAGCTGGTGCGCTACGTCCGCGAGCACGAGCGCCGGCTGGACACCTGGGGCGGCGGCAACGGCGGGTCCCGCCGCGACCGCGACTGGCACCGGCCCCGCCACCGCCCGCCGGCGCGCTCGGAGGTCGTCGAGCGCCTCGACCGCGCCGGGCTGCTGCCGGCGATCACCTTCATCTTCAGCCGCAACGGCTGCGACGCCGCCGTCGCCCAGTGCCTGCAGTCCGGGCTGCGGCTCACCGACGAGGCCGAGCGGGCCGAGATCGCCCGCATCGTCGACGAGCGCACCGACGGCCTGCCCGACGAGGACCTGCACGTGCTCGGCTTCTGGGAGTGGCGCGAGGGGCTGCTGGCCGGGATCGCCGCCCACCACGCCGGGCTGGTGCCGGCGTTCAAGGAGACGGTGGAGGAGTGCTTCGTCCGCGGCCTGGTCAAGGCCGTGTTCGCCACCGAGACCCTCGCGCTGGGCATCAACATGCCCGCCCGCACGGTGGTGCTCGAGCGGCTGGTGAAGTGGAACGGCGAGGCGCACGTCGACGTCACCCCGGGGGAGTACACCCAGCTCACCGGGCGGGCCGGGCGGCGCGGCATCGACGTCGAGGGGCACGCCGTCGTCGTGTGGGCGCCGGGGATGGACCCCTCGGTCGTCGCCGGGCTGGCCAGCACCCGCACCTACCCACTGCGCTCGAGCTTCCGGCCCAGCTACAACATGGCGGTCAACCTGGTCGGCTCCTTCGGCCGGGCCCGCGCCCGCGAGCTGCTGGCCTCCTCCTTCGCCCAGTTCCAGGCCGACCGGTCGGTGGTGGGGCTGGCCCGGCAGGCCGCGCGGTCCGAGCGCGACGCCGAGCGGTTCGCCGCGGAGATGGCCACCGAGGGCGGGGACGTGCTCGCCTACGCCCGGCTGCGCCGCGAGATCGCCGACCGGGAGAAGGAGCTCTCGCGCGACTCGGCCGCCAAGCGCCGCATCGAGGCCGCCGACGCGCTGGCCGCGCTGCGCCCCGGTGACGTCATCCGCGTGCCCTCCGGCCGCCGGCAGGGGCTGGCGGTCGTGCTCGACCCGGGCATCACCGACCTGGCCGACCCCCGGCCCCTGGTGCTCACCGAGGACAAGTGGGCCGGCCGGCTGGGCAGCGTGGACTTCCCGACGCCGGTGAGCGCGCTGGCCCGGGTGCGGGTGCCGAAGAACTTCAACCACCGCAGCCCGCACGCCCGCCGTGACCTGGCCGCCACGCTGCGCACCGCCCGCGTGGAGAACGACCTCGGCGCCCGGCGGGTCAAGAACCGCTCAGCCGCCGCCGACGACCCGGTGCTGGCCGACCTGCGCCGGGCGGTGCGTTCCCACCCGGTGCACGCGCTGCCCGACCGGGAGGAGCGGGTCCGGTTCGCCGAGCGGTACCTGCGCGCGGTCGCCGACGCCGAGGCCACCCACCGGAAGATGGCCGAGCGCACCGGGTCGCTGACCCGGCAGTTCGACCGCACCTGTGACGTCCTCGAGGAGCTGGGCTACCTGGTGCCCGAGGCCGCGCCGCTGGTGCCGGCCGACACCGCGGAGCCCACTCCCGTCGACGACGTCCCGCGGGTCACCGAGGAGGGCCGCCGGCTGGCCCGCATCTGGTCGGAGGGCGACCTGCTCGTCGCCGAGTGCCTGCGCGCGGGCGCGTGGCGCGGGCTGGGCCCCGCCGAGCTCGCCGCCGCCGTCTCCACGCTGGTGTTCGAGGCCCGGCGGGAGACCCCCGGGCAGCCGGCCGTCCCGGCCGGGCGGGTCGCCGGCGCGATCGGTGAGATGCGCCGGATCCGCTCGCGGCTGCAGGACGTCGAGCTCGACCGGGGCCTGCCGGCGACCCGCGACCTCGACCTCGGGTTCGCCTGGGCCGCCTACCGGTGGACCGACGGGCAGACCCTCGACCGGGTGCTCGCCGGCGCCGAGCAGGCCGGCACCGAGCTCTCCGGCGGCGACTTCGTGCGGTGGGCGCGCCAGCTCGTCGACGTCCTCGACCAGCTGGCCAAGGTGGCCGACGAGTCGGTGGCCGGGGTGGCGCGTGCGGCGGTGGGCCGCATCCGCCGCGGCGTGGTCGCGGTCGCCGTCAGCGGCTGACCCGGGTCGGACGGCCGCGGCGCGGAGCGGCCGGACGAGCCGCCGGGTGGTGCACAATCCCCCCGCTCCGGTGACGCAGTGTCATCGGAGGACCCGTCCGGGTCGACGGAACGAGCAGGAGCGACGATGACCAACCCCCCGCAGGGTGGCCAGCCGGGGCAGTACGGGCAGCCGGGGCAGTACGGCGGGCAGCAGCCCGGCTACCCGCAGCCCGGCCAGTACGGCCAGCCGGGTGGGCAGTACGGCCAGCCCGGGCAGTACGGGCAGCAGCCGGGCCAGTACGGGCAGCAGCCGGGCCAGTACGCGCAGCCGGGCCAGTACGGGCAGTACCCGCAGCCGGGCCAGTACGGCCAGCCCGGGCAGTACGGGCAGCAGCCGGGGCAGTTCGGGCAGTACGGCCAGCCCGGGCAGTACGGCCAGCCGGGCGGCTACGGGCAGCAGCCGAAGAAGTCGCGGACCGGCCCCCTCATCGGGACGGCGCTGGCACTGGTGGTCATCGCGGTCGCGATCGTCCTGGCGCTGGCGCTCGGCCAGGACGTCCTCGACGCCGGCCGCGCCGAGAGCGACATCGCCGAGCAGTTCGAGGAGACCTTCGGCGTCGGCATCGAGGTCTCCTGCGACCAGGAGATGGTGGTGGAGACCGGCGCCACCTACGAGTGCGCGGGCACCACCGAGGACGGCGAGGACGTCACCATCCGGGTCGCGATCACCGACGCGGACTCCGCCGCCTACACCTGGGACGTCGCCTGAGCTGACGGGCAGCTGCGGCCGGTGTCCGCGCGGTCCAGGACGTCTCAGTCGAGGACGTCTCGGTCGAGGACGTCTCGGTCGAGGTCGTCTCGGTCGAGGTCGTCTCGGTCGAGGTCGTCTCGGTCGAGGGCGTCGGCCGGCCAGCCCAGCGCGGCGCCCAGCCGCCCGAGCGAGGACCCGATGCCGTGCCGCTCGGCCAGGCCGGCCAGCGCCGCGGCGTCGGCCGGCCGGCGGGGCAGCGTCCCCTCCACCGCCGGCAGGTCGATCCCGCGCGCCACGGCGACCACCACCGGGGCGGCGTCGAGGTACTCCGCCCCGGCGTGCAGCCGCTTGAGGACGGCGGCGGTCAGCGGCGGGCGGGGGACGGCGGTGCGCGCGGCCGCCGCCCGGATCCCGGCCAGGTCGCCGAACTCGCTGATGAGCGCCGCCGCCGTCTTCGCGCCGATCCCGGCCACCCCGGGCAGCCCGTCGCTGGGGTCGCCGCGCAGCACCGCGAAGTCGGCGTAGGCCCGCCCCGGGATGCCGTACTTCGCGGTGACCGCGGCCTCGTCGACCACCTCGATGTCGGTGATCCCGCGGGCGGTGTAGAGCACCCGGACCCCGCGGGCGTCGTCGACGAGCTGGAAGAGGTCGCGGTCGCCGGTGACCACGTCGACCGGCCCGCGGGCGCGGGTGGCCAGCGTGCCGATGACGTCGTCGGCCTCGTAGCCGGGCGCCCCGACGCGGGCGATGCCGGCGGCGGCCAGGACCTCCACGAGCACCGGCACCTGGGGGCCGAGCTCGTCGGGGGTCTCCTCCCCGCCGTCGGGGGACAGCCGGTGCGCCTTGTACGACGGCAGCGCCGCCACCCGGAACGCCGGGCGCCAGTCGTCGTCCCAGCAGGCCACCAGCCGGTCGGGGCCGTGCGCGGTCAGCAGCCGGGCGGTCATGTCCAGGAAGCCGCGGACGGCGTTGACCGGGCGCCCGTCGGGGGAGGTCACGCTGGTCGGCACGCCGTAGAAGGCCCGGAAGTAGAGGCTCGCGGCGTCGAGCAGCATGGTCGTCACGGGCGGGGACGGTAACGGTCGGGGGATCCCCGGCGGGAGCGGCCGGCGCCCGGGGCCGGTGTCCTGCGTCGGTGTGCGGGGTTAGTGTCCGGGCGTGGCAGACAGCACGGGGGCCCTCGTCAGCATCGACCGGGTGCACGCCGCGAGCGCCGTCGCCGCCGAGCTCGGCGTCGACGTCGTCGTCCTCACCCCGGGCTCGGACCTGCGCTACCTGTGCGGCTACCACGCCCACGCCATGGAGCGGCTGACGGCGCTGGTGGTGCCCCGCAGCGGTGAGCCGCTGCTGGTGGTGCCGCGGCTGGAGGCGCCGATGGTCGACGCGAGCCCGGCCGGCGCCCTCGGCCTGGACCTGGTCGCCTGGGACGAGACCGACGACCCCTTCGCCGTCGTCGCCCGCGAGGCCACCGCCCGGCTGGGCGCCGCGCCCACCCGGGTCGCCGTGGGTGCGCGCACCTGGGCCGAGCACGCCCTCGGCGTGCACCGGGCGCTGCCGGGCTCGGCGCTGGAGCTCGCGACGCCGGTGCTCGACCGGCTGCGGATGGTCAAGACCCCGGCCGAGGTCGAGGAGCTCGCCGCGGCCGGCGCGGCCATCGACCGGGTGCACGCCCGGATGGGGGAGTGGCTGCGGGTGGGCCGCACCGAGGCCGAGGTGGGCGCCGACATCGCCGCGGCGATCCTCGCCGAGGGGCACGTCGCCGTCGACTTCACCATCGTCGGCTCCGGGCCCAACGGCGCGAGCCCGCACCACGAGCTCTCCGACCGGGTGGTGGGCGCCGGCGACGTCGTCGTCGTCGACATCGGCGGGGAGACCGCCACCGGCTACCGCTCCGACTGCACCCGCACCTACGCCGTCGGCGAGGAGCCCGGCGCCGAGGTCGCCGAGTGGTACGCCGTGCTGCAGGACGCCCAGCAGGCCGCCGTGGCCGCCGTCCGGCCCGGCGTCACCGCCGAGCAGGTCGACGCCGCCGCCCGCGACCGCATCGCCGCGGCCGGCTGGGGCGAGCACTTCATCCACCGCACCGGGCACGGCATCGGCCTGGACACCCACGAGGCGCCCTACATCGTCGCCGGCAACGACCTGCCGCTGGAGGCGGGCATGGCGTTCTCCGTCGAGCCGGGCATCTACCTCGCCGGCCGGGCCGGCGCGCGCATCGAGGACATCGTCGTCTGCACCGACGAGGGCGTGCGCGCCCTCAACCAGGGTCCCCGTGCGCTCGTCGTCCTCCCCGGCTGACCCCGGCGGGGAGCACCCCACCACGCCCGACGTCGACCGGGCGCTGCTGGCGATGCTGGCCCGCGACGGGCGCGCCAGCTACACCGAGCTGGCCGCGCGGGTGGGGCTGTCGGTCTCGGCGGTGCACCAGCGGGTGCGCCGCCTCGAGCAGCGGGGCCTGATCACCGGCTACCGCGCCACCGTCGACGCCCGGCTGGTGGGCCTGGGCCTGACCGCGTTCGTCTCCATCACCCCGCTCGACCAGGCCCACGCCGACGACGCCCCGGCCAAGCTGGTGCACCTGGACGCCATCGAGGCCTGCTACGCGGTGGCCGGCGTGGAGAGCTACCTGCTCAAGGTGCGGGTGGCCTCCCCGGAGGCGCTGGAGGCGCTGCTGCGGGAGATCCGCACGACGGCGAACGTCAGCACCCGCACCACCGTCGTGCTGTCCACCTCCTACGAGGACCGTCCTCCCGTCTGAACCCGGAGGACCGGTGTCGGAAGCCGACGTGGCCCGCGGGATCGGGGACCACCTGCCCGGCACGCTGCTGGCCCTGCTCGCCGCGGTGCTCTTCGGGGTGGGGTCGGTGCTGCAGCACGAGGCGGCGGCCCGGGCCGCGACCGGCGGGCGGCTGCGGATGCGGGCGATGGTGCGCCAGCGCACCTGGCTGCTGGGCCAGGCGACCACCACGAGCGGGACCGGCGCCCAGGTCGCCGCCCTCGCCCTCGCCCCGGTGTCGCTGGTGCAGCCGCTGCTCGCCGGGGAGCTGGTGGCCGCCCTCGCGGTGCGGGCGGCGCGCTCCCGGCGGTCCCCGAGCCGCCGGGAGTGGACCGGTGCGCTGCTCACCGTGGGCGGGCTGGTGGTCTTCGTCGTGGCGGCCCGCCCGGGCCGGGCGACGGCCGGGCCCCCGCCGGCGTGGGCGTCGGTCGCCGCGGTCGTGGTGGCGGTGCTGGCCGTCGCGCTCACCGCCCGCCTCGGGTCCGGCAGCGCCGCGGCGCTCGCCTGCGGTGTCACCGGGGGCCTGGCCGCGGGGGTGGCGGCGGTGCTGGTCTCGGCGGCGCTCGGCGTGCTCGCGGCCGACGGGCCGGCCGCCGCGCTGCTGCGCCCCGAGCCCTACGGCGCCGTCGTGGCCTCCGTCGTCGCCCAGGTGGGCGCGCAGCAGGCCTACGGTCGCGGCTCGCTCGCCTGGTCCCTGCCGGCCCTGGTGGTGGTCGACCCGCTGGCCGCGGTGCCGGCGGCCCGGCTGCTGCTGGGGGAGCACCTCGAGCCCGGGCGCGCGCTGGTGTGGGGCCCGGCCGCACTGGTCGCCGTGGTCGGCGTCGTGCTGCTCACCCGCACCGAGCCGCGCCCACCTCCGGTGGCGGCACCCGCGGCCGGGAGCTGAGCGGTGTCCTGGCCGCCCGTCGTCGGTTCCCTGGACCGTTATCCCCAACAGTCGCGAACCCCAACAGGGAAAGCGACGAACCGCTGACCACCGACGGGGGCGACTGGACATCTCGTCGAACGTGTGTTCGCATCGGTCCGTGCGCTGGGAGGGGCAGCGGCTGGACGCCGACGACGGGACGCTGCTGCCCGGCATGCCGAGCGCCCGCGGTCTGCTGCGCAGCGTGCAGGTGCCGGAGTTCCCGGGTGTGACGTTGCACGAGGTGCTGGCCCGGTCGGCGCTCAACGAGGTGCCCGCGGCCTCGCGCATGCCGTTCCGCTACACGATCAACCCCTACCGGGGCTGTCTGCACCAGTGCGTGTACTGCCTCGCGGGTGACACCCGTGTCCTCATGGCCGACGGCGACCAGCGACCGATCGCCGATCTGCGCGTCGGGGATCGGATCGTCGGGACCGAGCGCCGCGGGACCTACCGGCACTACGTCGAGACGGAGGTGCTCGCGCACTGGGGCACGACCAAGCCGGCTCACCGGGTGACGCTCGCCGACGGGACGGAGATCATCGCCAGCGGTGACCACCGCTTCCTCAGCGCACGGGGGTGGAAGCACGTCACCGGGACGACGTCGGGGCACGCGCGGCGTCCTCACCTGACGACCAACGACGAGCTGCTCGGCTTCGGCCGGTCCGGTGCCACGCCGCCGAACTGCACCGAGTACCGGCGAGGATGGCTCACCGGGATGATCCGGGGTGACGGGCACCTGGGTGTGTACCGCTACCAGCGGCGCGGGCGTCGACACGCCGATCAGCACCGCTTCCGGCTGGCGCTGATCGATCCCGAGGGACTGGACCGCGCCCAGACGTACCTGGCCGAGATCGGCATCCGCACCGACCGGTTCGACCTCTCGGCGGCCACACCCACCCGACGTGCACTCACCGCGATCCGGACCTCGGCGGCCGCGAGCGTCGCCCGCATCACCGAGCACATCACCCGGCCGGACCGGCCGAGTGACGCGTGGCGACGCGGCTTCCTCGCCGGCATCTTCGACGCCGAGGGCAGCCGCAGCGGGCACACGGTGCGGATCGCCAACACCGACCCCGAGATCCTGGGCCACACGCAGGCTGCGCTCGTGTCCTCGGGCTTCGATGCGGTCCTCGAGGACCGACGCCGCCCCGACGGACTGACCTGCGTCCGTGTCCGTGGGGGTCTGCGTGAGCACCTGCGCTTCATCCACCTCGTCGACCCGGCGATCCGGCGCAAGTGCGGGGTGGCGAGCACCGCGGTCACGAGCGATGCCGATCTGCGCATCGTCGAGATCCAGGACCTCGGCCTGGAGATGCCGATGTTCGACATCACGACAGGCACCGGCGACTTCGTCGCCAACGGGGTGATCAGTCACAACTGCTACGCCCGGTCGACGCACGAGTGGCTGGACCTCGACAGCGGCCGCGACTTCGACACGCAGATCGTCGTCAAGACCAACCTCGTGCAGGTGCTGCGCCGGGAGCTGGCGCGGCCGTCGTGGCGCCGCGAGCACGTGGCGCTGGGCACCAACACCGACCCCTACCAGCGCGCCGAGGGGCGCTACCGGCTGATGCCGGGGGTGATCCGCGCGCTGGCCGACTCCGGGACGCCGTTCTCCGTCCTCACCAAGGGCACCCTGGCGCGCCGCGACGTCCCGCTGCTGGCCGACGCCGCCCGCGACGTCCCGGTGGGGTTCGGTGTCTCCCTGGCCATCTGGGACGACGACCTGCACGCCTCCCTCGAGCCCGGGGTGCCCTCTCCGCGCGCCCGGCTGGACCTGGTCCGCGCGGTCACCGACGCCGGTCTGCCGTGCGGGGTGTTCCTGGCGCCGGTCCTGCCCGGCCTGACCGACCGGCTCGCCGACCTCGACGCCGCGCTGGCGGCCGTCGCCGCGGCCGGTGCCACGGGGGTCACCGTGGTCCCGCTGCACCTGCGGCCGGGCGCCCGCGAGTGGTTCTCCGCCTGGCTGGCGCGCGAGCACCCCGCGCTCGTGCCGCGCTACCGGCAGCTCTACCGGGGCGGCCCCTACGTGCCGTCGGAGTACCGCTCGTGGCTGGCCGAGCGGGTGGAGCCGCTGCTGCGCCGGCACGGCCTGGACCGGCACGCGAGCGGGCAGGCGCGGGCCGGGCAGGCGCCGTCGGGGGTGCCCGGTGACGGTGAGGCCGCGTTCCCGGCCGGCAGCCTGCCGCCGGCGGGGGAGGCCCGGCCGGTGCGGCGGGGCGGGAGGCGCGCGGCGCCGCCGCCCGGGGGCGTCCCGGGGCAGCTGTCGCTGCTCTGACCCGCGCGGGGGAGGGGAGGGGTCAGTCCGCGGCCGTCGCCGGGGCAGCGGACGCCCGGTTGGCGCGTGCGGCCCGTTCGGCCCGGACCGCTCCCCGGGGGGCCACCGGCTCGGTGCCGGCGGCCAGGGCCAGCCGGCGGTAGGAGTCGTAGGACAGCGTCTCGTAGACCGCGGCCAGCGCCTCGGCCTGCTGCCGCCGCCGGCCGGTGGTCGACCCGCGCAGGTACAGCGCGGTGCGCACGGCGTGCTTGGCGAAGGTGACCTGCAGCGCCTGGCTGGACAGCCGTCCGCCCACCTCGGAGGCGAAGCCCGGGCCACGGCGCAGCGCCGGCAGCACCCACACGCTCTCCGCCAGCGCGGGGAACCGGTTGCGGACCGTCTCCCACGCGTGCCAGGCGGTCAGCGCGCCGGGCACCGCCCACTCGCCGTCGTCGGTGTGCACCACCAGCCGCCGTGCGGTCGGGTGCACCTGGTCGCGGCGCAGGTCGCGGAAGGTGCCCACCGGCGCCGGCCAGTGCAGCGCGATCGCGCACCAGACGACGGTGCGCAGGTGCTCGGGCTGCTCGCTGCGGACCTCGGTCAACGGCCGCAGGTCGAGACTGCGGGGGTCGGGCTCGGGGGTCGGCGGCGTCGGCAGCGGGACACCGCCGTAGCGGGCGACCTTGCTGTACAGGGTGACGGTGGCCGGCTTCCAGCCGCGGGCCGCGGCGACGTCGTCCATCCCGCCGCTCGCCAGCTCCTCGGGGCCCAGGCCCAGCTCCAGCGCGGCGTCGACGAGCCGCCGCCACTGCACGGCGTAGCCCTCGGGGGGTTCCAGCCGCGCCCACTCGCGGGCCGCGGGCACCGACGGCATCTCCGGGAGGGGTCCCTGCCACGTCCGGCTCACCTCCCCACCATACCCGTTATCCCCAACAACAGCGACAATCTTCGTACAAGCCAAGAGCGACGATGACGCCCGAGGCACCCCTCAGGCGAGCGGATCGGTCGGACTCGATCCGGGGGCGGGGAGGCGTCCGGCTGCGGTGCCGTGGTCGCGCGGGAACGATGTCCGGGTGCGCACGGTGGGGGTCGAGGAGGAGCTGCTCGTCGTCGACCCGGCCGGGACGCCGGTGCCGCTCGGGCCCGAGGCGCTCGAGGTGGCCTCCCGCCGCGGGGAGGGGGAGACCCCGGAGGAGCACGAGCGCGGCAGCGACGCCGGCACCGGTACGGAGGGCTCGGCGGGGCACCTGGTCCCCGAGCTCAAGCGGCAGCAGCTGGAGCTGGGCACCGCCGTGTGCACCGGGCTGGCGCAGGTCGACCGGGAGCTGCGCTCCTGGCGGGGCCGGGCCGACGCGGCCGCCCGCGCGGTCGGGGCGCGGGTGGCCGCGCTGGCGAGCTCGCCGGTCGCCGTCACCCCGGAGCCGACGCCGGGGCGGCGCTACGGCCGGATGGAGGGACCTTCGGCCTGCTCGCGCGCGACCAGCTGACCTGCGGCTGCCACGTGCACGTGTCGGTGGCCGACGACGAGGAGGGCGTGGCCGTGCTGGACCGGATCCGGGTGTGGCTGCCGGTGCTCACCGCGCTGACCGCCAACTCCCCGTTCTGGCTCGGCGCGGACAGCGGCTACGCCAGCTACCGCTCGCAGGAGTGGAGCCGCTGGCCCTCGGCGGGGGCCGCCGAGCCCTTCGGGGACGCCGCCGGCTACCACCGGCTGGTCGAGGACCTGGTGGCGACCGGGACGATCGTCGACGCCGGCCAGGTGTACTTCGACGCCCGGCTGTCGCGCAGCTGGCCCACGGTGGAGGTGCGGGTGGCCGACGTCGCGTTGCGGGTGGCCGACGCGGTCACCCTGGCCGGGCTGGTGCGCGCGCTGGTCGACACCGCCGTGGAGGAGTGGCGGGCCGGGGGAGCGGTGCCGGCGGTGCGCGCGGAGGTGCTGCGGGTGGCCGCGTGGCGGGCGGGCCGGTCGGGGACGAGCGGGGACCTGGTGCACCCGCGCACCGGGGGGGGGGGGGGGGGGGGGGGCGGGGGGGGGGGGGGGGGGGGGGGGGGCGGGGGGGGGGCGGCGGGGGCCGCGGGGGCGGCGCCGGCGTGGGCGCCGCGGGCGCGGGCCCCCCCCCCCCGACGTGGTCGGGGCGCTGCTGGCGCACCTCGCGCCCGCCCTGGAGGCGACCGGGGACCGGCAGCGGGTGGCCGACGGCGTCGCGGCGGTGCTGGCCCGCGGCACCGGGGCGGACCTGCAGCGCCGGGTGCACCGCGAGACCGGGGACCTGGCGGCCGTGGTGCGGGCCGCCGCCGACCTGACCCTGACCTGAGCGACCCCAGGACGTCCCCAGGCGGTGCGGTTAGGGTCCGGCCATGTACACCGCGAGCTGGCGCGACGTCGTCCGGCGGGGCACCTTCGGCCCGCGCCCCGACCGCCGGGACGCGCCCTACCGGCTGGTCATCCGGGTGACGCTGGTGGTCTTCCGGCTGCTGCGGCTGCGCTTCGACGTCCGCGGCTCCGAGCACGTGCCGGCGTCGGGTGGGGCGGTGCTGTGCAGCAACCACGTCAGCTACCTGGACTTCACCTTCCTCGGCCTCGCCGCGCTGCCGCGGCACCGGCTGGTGCGGTTCATGGCCAAGGCCTCGGTGTTCGGGCACTGGTTCGCCGGGCCGTTCATGCGGGCGATGCAGCACATCCCGGTCGACCGCACCGCCGGGGCGGCCGCCTTCGACGCCGCGGTGCGGGCGCTGAAGGACGGCCAGGTCGTCGGGGTCTTCCCGGAGGCGACGATCAGCCAGAGCTTCACCGTCAAGGACCTCAAGGCGGGGGCGGCCCGGATGGCCATCCAGGCCGGGGTGCCGATCCTGCCGGCCGCGGTGTGGGGCGGGCACCGGGTGGCCACCAAGAAGCGCCCGGTCGACCTGACCCGCGGCCGCGCGGTCACCGTGCTGGTCGGCGAGCCGATCGTGCCCGAGCCGGGAGAGACCACGGCGGCGCTGCTGGCCCGCACCCGGGTGGCCATGGAGGCGCTGCTGGACGAGGCGCAGCGGACCTATCCGCAGCAGCCGGCCGGCCCCGAGGACCGGTGGTGGCTGCCGGCGCACCTGGGCGGCACGGCGCCCACCCTGGCCGAGGCCGCGGCGCGCGACGTCGAGGACGCCGCCGGCCGGCGGGTGCGCACCCGCCGGCGGGCGCGGCTGCGCGCGCGGCTGACCGGCCGGCGCCGGCCACCGGCGGCGGCCGCCTGAGCCGCACGGATCCGGGCCGTCCGCCGGGTCTCCTCGACAGGAGCACCGCTCGGGAAGGGGGCGCATGGGCGCGGATCGGGACGACGTCACGATCGCCTGCGTCCGCCGGCTGCTCGTCACTGCCACCTCAGCCGGCGGCGCCGGCTGTGGCACGGCGAGCAGGTGATCGGGACGCTGCCCGACGTCCCCGTCGGGGACTGGCAGGACGCCCACGCGCTGGGCGACGAGCTGGGGCGGGCGCTGGACCTGCTCTCCCCGCGGGTCCGTGCCGTGCTGGTCCTGCGGTTCCACGAGGCCCTCACCGAGACCGAGACCGCCCGGGTGCTGCGCTGCTCGACCAGCACCGTCCGCTCCTACACCGCCCGGGGCCTGGCGGCCGTGCGTGCGGCGCTGCGCCCCCGGACCGCCCGCCTGACCGATGGGAACCCGTCGTGACCGACCTGGCCCTCGACGACCACGACGTCCGGGACGCCCTGGCGCGCCTGGCCGCGGAGGCCGCCGCGCCGCGGGGCGTGGACACCGCCGACGCCGTGATCGCGCTGTCCCGCCGGCAGCGGCGGGCGCGGGCGACGTGGGCCGGGGTCGCGGTGCTGCTCGCCGTGCTGGCCGGGGTGGTGCCGGCGGTCCTCCCCGACGCCGGCCCCGTCCCCGGCCAGGCCGCCGAGGGCCCTCCCGTGCAGGCGGCCCCCGTGCTCCCCGACCTCCCGACCCGCGGTTCCCTCGCCGGCGACGCCGCGTTCGTCGCCGGGGTCGCGGCGCTCGAGTGGTCCGCGCCGCTGGGCGCCGACGGCGCCGCGCTCAACCCGCCGGCCGGGAGCCGGCAGGTGCTGTTCGCCGGCGACCTGCCCGGCGGGCGCCGCTGGGCGCTCGTCGTGGGGGCCGACCAGGGACAGGGCGTCGCCTCCTGGTTCGGCGGCCCGGCCGGCGCCACGCCCGCCGAGCTCACGGTGCTCGCCCCGCCCGAGCGGTTCACCGAGGACGCGGTCGTGTCGCTGCTCGACACCACCGGCCCGGTCCCGGTGCTGGCCGTCGTCGGTGAGCCCGGCGACCGCGCGCGGTACTCGCCGGGGACCGTCCGCCTGCCCGACCGCTCGATCGGCCACGTGTGGACGGACCTGACCGGCTCCGAGGGCGCCCTGGTGGCCGAGGTGGCGGCACCGCCGGTCGCCGGCGCGGAGACGGTCGAGATCGTCCGGGGCGGGTCGTTCCCCACCGTGCTGCGCGGGATCACGCTCACCTACGAGTCCTCGCGGTACGCCGCCTGGGAGCTGGGCGAGGCCGTCTTCACCGACCCCGCCGTCCGCGAGGTCCTCGCCGCGTGCCTCGCCCCGCAGGGGATCACCGTCGAGGTGTACGGCGACGGCGGCGTCAGCGTCACCCCCGCGGACGGGATCGCCTCTCCCGGCGAGCTGAGCGACGCGGAGGTCGGCGCCCGGCAGGCCGCCTCCGACGCCGCGGTGGCGGCCTGTGTCGCACAGGTCGGGGCCGGGGACTGACGGGTCAGTCGACCACCGGCGGGGCCATGAGCCGGAAGGCCTCCAGCTCGACGTCGTACCAGCGGCGCAGGCGGCCCAGCGGCTGCATGCCCAGCCGCCGGCAGACGGCGACCGAGGCGGTGTTGCCGGGCCGGACGACCGCGTAGACCTCGGGCAGGCCGGCGCCGAAGGCCCGCTCCACCACCGCCCGCGCGGCCTCGGTGGCGTAGCCGCGGCCCCAGCAGTCCGGGTGCAGGTGCCAGCCCACCTCCACCTCCCCGACGCCGTCGGGCAGCGGCTTGAGCAGCACGGTGCCGGCGACGACGGGCGGCTCGCCGCGGACCTCGATCGCCCAGCACCCGAAGCGCGGGTCGGCGCGGGTCACCTCGGCCCACCGGCCGACCAGCTCCACCGGCCCCACCGAGGGGGTACCGCCGAGCCAGCGGGTGACCTCGGGGCGGGCGTAGAGGTCGGTGAGCCGGGCCAGGTCGTCGCGGCCGGTGGTCCACGCGCGCAGCCGCAACCGGGTGGTCAGCAGCTCCCCGTCGGGCACCGGTCCTGCCTACCGCCGCTGTCCGCCCCCGGCCACCCGGAGCAGGAGCCACCCGGAGCAGGAGCCACCCGGAGCAGGAGCCACCCGGGGCGGGGGCGGTCCCGGGGCGCCGTCATGCTCACCGCCATGACCACCCCGCCGGACCTGCTGGTCCGCGACGTCACCGTCGGCGACCGTCCCGGCCGGGCGGTGCACGTCGTCGGCGGGCGGATCGCCTGGCTCGGCGCGGCCGGCGACGCCCCGGCCGCCGGGCGGGTGCTGCCCGGCGACGGTGCGCTGCTGACCCCGGCGTTCGTCGACGCCTACGTGCACGCCACCGCCACCGGGCTGGCGCTGACCGGTCTCGACCTCCACTCGAGGTCGAGCCTCGCCGACGCGCTGGCCGCCGTCACGGCGGCCGCGGTCGGCGCCCCGCCCGGGGTGCTGCTGGGCACCGGCTGGGACGAGACCGGCTGGCCGGAGGGCCGCGGCCTGACCCGCGCCGACCTCGACGCCGTCGTCGGGGACCGCCCGGCGTACCTGGCGCGGGTCGACGTGCACTCGGCCACGGTGTCCACCGCGCTGCTGGACCGGGTGCCCGGCATCGACGCGCTGCCCGGGTTCTCCGCCGACGGGCAGCTGCGGCTGGACGCCCACCACGCCGCCCGGCAGGCCGCCTACGGCGCGGTGAGCGGCCCGCAGCGCGCCGCCGCGCAGGCCGCCACGCTGGCCGAGGCCGCCCGGCTGGGCATCGGCACCGTGCACGAGATGGCCGGCCCGGAGGTGTCCAGCGCCGCGGACCTGCGCGCGCTGCTGGCCCTGGCCGCCGACCGCCCCGGACCGCGGGTGGTCGGCTACTGGGGGGAGCTCGCCGAGCGGGGCGGGCTGGACCTGGTCGCCGAGCTCGGCCTGGCCGGCGCCGGCGGCGACCTGTTCTGCGACGGCGCCCTGGGGTCGCACACCGCGGCGCTGGGCAGCCCCTACCACGACCGCCCCGACACCGCCGGGGCGCTGCGCTTCGACACCGCCTCGCTGGTCGACCACGTCCGCGCGTGCACGGTGGCCGGCGTGCAGGCGGGCTTCCACTGCATCGGCGACGCCGCCGTCGACCAGGTGCTCGACGCCGTCGGCGCGGTGGTCGCCGAGCTCGGCCCCGCCGCGGTGCGCGCCTGCCGGCACCGCCTCGAGCACGTGGAGATGGCCGGGCCGGAGGCGGTGGAGCGGATGCGGGCCTGGGGGATGGTGGCCAGCGTGCAGCCGGCCTTCGACGCCGCCTGGGGCGGGGACGCGGGCATGTACGCCGAGCGGCTGGGGGTGGCGCGGGCGCTGGCGACCAACCCGTTCGCCGACCTCGCCGACGCCGGCGTCGCGCTCGCGCTGGGCAGCGACGCCCCGGTGACCCCGCTGGACCCGTGGGGCGGGGTGCACGCCGCGGTCGACCACCGCACCCCCGGCGCGGGCCTGCGCCCCTTCGACGCCTTCGACGCGGCCACCCACGGCGGCTGGCACGCCGTGCGCGCCGAGACCCCGGCCGGGCCGCTGGCGGTCGGCGCACCGGCGGACCTGGCGCTGTGGGCCACCGACGCCGCGCTGGCCGCGGTGCTGGGCTCGCGGGCCCGGCCGCGCTGCGCGCAGCTGGTCGTGGCCGGTGAGGTCCTGTCGCTGTAGCGGGGGGACGCCCCGGGTGCGGTCACCGCACGCACGGGGGACCGCCGCCGGTCGTGCGCCCGGTCCGGCACCGCGGGATGGGATGCTGGTCGGTGGACCACGCCGTGGTCCGCGCCCGCGGCCGTGCCCGGGTGCGAGCGCCAGCCGCGGGTCCGCGGCACGACGTCGCGGGGAGGACAGCGGTGCCACCAGCAGCCGCGGCGGGCACGCTCGACGCCGCCTCCGGCGCACCCGAGCGCCCCCGGCGGGCGACCCCGGGCTGGCCGTCGTGGCGGGGGCTGGCCGGACGCACCGTGCTGGCCGCCGCCGGCGGGCTCGCGGCGCTGCTGGCCTTCCCCGGGTACGCGGTGCTGCCGCTGGCGGTGCTGGGCCCGGCGGCGCTCGCGCTGGCCGTGCACGGGCAGCGCGCCCGGGTCGGCGCCTGGCTGGGCCTGGTGTGCGGGCTGGCGTTCTTCGTGCCCCTGCTGTCGTGGACCGGCGTCTACGTCGGCGCCTTCCCCTGGTTAGCGCTGGCCGTCTCCCAGGCGCTGTTCCTCGCCGCCCTGGGCGCGGCGACGGCGGCGGTGTCCCGGCTGCGCTGGTGGCCGCTGTGGACCGCGGCGCTGTGGGTGGCCGACGAGGCGCTGCGCGGCCGCGTCCCACTCGGCGGGTTCCCCTGGGGCCGGCTGGGCACCAGCCAGACCGACGGGCCGCTGCTCGCCCTGGCCGCCTACGGCGGGGTGCCGCTGGTCTCCTTCGCGGTCGCGCTGACCGGCACGCTGCTGGCCGCCGCGGTGCTGGCTCTGGCCCGGGTCCGCAGCGCCGCCCCCGAGGGCCGCCGGCCGGCCCGGCGGGCGGCGGCCGCGGCGCTGGCGGGCGCGGCGGTGGTCCCCCTGCTCGGCGCCGCCGCGTGGCTGCCGCTGCCCGGCCCCTCGCTCACCGACGGCGGCCCGACCCGCACCGTCGCGGTGATCCAGGGCGACGTGCCCGAGGCCGGGCTGGAGTTCAACGCCCGCCGCCGGGCGGTGCTGGACAACCACGTGCAGCGCACCCTGGAGCTCGCCGAGGCCGTCGCCGCCGGCGAGCGGGCGCAGCCGGACCTGGTCGTCTGGCCGGAGAACAGCTCCGACATCGACCCCTACACCAACGCCGACGCCGCGGCGCAGATCAGCCGCGCCGCCGCGGCGATCGGCGCGCCGCTGCTGGTCGGCGCGGTCGTGGAGGGCCCCGGCGAGTACCTGTCCAACACCGGGATCGTGTGGGACCCGCGGACCGGGCCGGGGCAGACCTACGTCAAGCGCCACCCGGTGCCGCTGGCCGAGTACGTGCCCGCCCGCGACTTCTTCCGCTTCTTCAGCGACAAGGTCGACCTCGTCCGCCGCGACTTCACCTCCGGCACCGAGGTCGGGGTGCTGGACATGGGCGGCGCGCGGGTCGGCGACGTCATCTGCTTCGAGGTGGTCTATGACTCCCTCGTCGCCGACACTGTGGAGGCCGGCGCCGGCATGCTGGTGGTCCAGACCAACAACGCCACCTTCGGCTACACCGACGAGAGCGAGCAGCAACTGGCCGCCAGCCGGCTGCGGGCCGTGGAGTTCGGCCGCACCGTCGTCGTCGCCGCCACCAGCGGCATCTCCGCGGTCGTGGCCCCCGACGGCTCCCTGGTCCGCCGCTCGGAGCTGTTCACCCCCGCGGTGTTCGTCGAGGAGGTCGCCCAGCGCGACTCCACCACCCTCGCCCAGCGCCTCGGCGCCGCCCCGGAGTGGGTGCTGACCGCGCTCGGCGCCGGCGCGGTGCTCGCCGTCGCCGTCCCCGCGCTGAGCACCCGCCGGAGCACCCGCCGGAGCCGCCGGTGAGCGCCGGGCCGCGGGTCCTCGTCGTCGTCCCCACCTACGACGAGGTGGAGAACCTCGAGGCGGTCCTGGACCGGCTGCACGCCGCCGTCCCCACCGCGCACGCCCTGGTGGTCGACGACGGCTCACCCGACGGCACCGGCGAGCTCGCCGAGAAGCTGGCCGCCGAGGACGCCCGCGTGCACGTGCTGCGGCGCACGGAGAAGTCCGGGCTGGGCCCGGCCTACGTCGCCGGGTTCCGGTGGGGCCGCGGGCGTGGCTACGACGTGCTGGTCGAGATGGACGCCGACGGCTCCCACCACCCCGAGCAGCTGCCGCTGCTGCTGGCCGCGCTCGCCGACGCCGACCTGGTGCTGGGCTCCCGCTGGGTGCCCGGCGGGCGGGTGGAGGACTGGCCGCGGCGGCGGCTGCTGCTGTCGCGGGTGGGCAACCTCTACACCCGCTGGGCGCTGCGGCTGCCGCTGGCCGACGCCACCGGCGGGTTCCGCGCGGTGCGCGGGGAGCTGGTCGACCGGCTGCCCTTCGAGGAGGTGGCCAGCCAGGGCTACTGCTTCCAGGTCGACTGGGCCTGGCGGGCGGTGCGCGCGGGCGCCCGGGTGACCGAGGTGCCGATCACCTTCAGCGAACGCGAGTTCGGGCGGAGCAAGATGACCGCCTCGATCGTTGAGGAGGCATTGGTACGGGTCACGTGGTGGGGCCTGCAGGACCGGCTGGCCGACCGGCTGCCGGGACGGGTCCGCCGCGCCGTACCGGGACGGGTCCGCGACGGCGGGCGGTCCAGCGAGGCCCGGTAGGCGGGCCCGGGCCGCCCGCGCAGCGGGCCGGGGAGAGACACACCGTGGGACGAGCCGCAGGACGCCGGGTCCGGCTGCTGGCGGGGCTGTGGGCCCTCGCCGAGATCGCCGTCTTCGTACTGGTCGCGAGCTGGATCGGGGTGGGCGCGACGGTGCTGGCCGCGCTGGCCACCACCGTGCTCGGCTGGGCGCTGCTCGCCCGCCAGATGAAGGACCTCGCTGCCCTCCACCGCTCGCAGGCTCGCGGCGGGACCCTGCAGCGAGGCCTGACGGCCTCCGACGCCGGGCTGGTCGCCGTCGGCGGGGTGCTGATGGTGCTGCCGGGGTTCCTCGGCGACCTGGTCGGGCTGCTGTGCCTGCTGCCGGTCACCCGCCCGCTGGTGCGCGCCGCCGTCGGTCGCGGCATCGCCGCCCGGCTGGGGCTGGTCCCCGCGGGGCCGGTGCGGGTGCGCAGCGCCCGCGTGCCCGGCGCGACCATCCCGCGCCCGTCGGGTGCCACCCGGGTGATCGAGGGCGAGGTCGCCGGCGACGTCGTGGACACCGGCCCCCGCGGCTGACCAGCGGCGCCGGGGACCCACCGGTCCCCGGACGCGGAACGGCCCCGGTGGGGTGTCCCACCGGGGCCGTCCGGGTCGTGCAGGGGTCGTGCAGGGGATCCGTCTCAGCTGGCGCGGGTCCGCCGGCCGCGCAGCACCTCGAGGCGCTCGGCCAGGACCTCCTCGAGGTCCTCCACGGAGCGGCGCTCCAGCAGCATGTCCCAGTGGGTCCGCGGCGGCTTGACCTTCTTGGGGGCGGGCTCGGCGCCGCCGACCAGCTTGGCCGCCGCCCCGTCGAACTTGCACTCCCAGGTGTCGGGCACCTCGGCGTCGTCGGCGAAGGGAACGGTGAACTGGTGGCCCGAGGGGCACTTGTACTCGACGTACTGGCGCTCGATCGGAGCGGTGTTCCGCTCGGTCTCGTAGCTGACGCTGCCCAGTCGGCTGCCCCGCAGGGAACGCTCGCCCATGGCACACCGTCCTCTCGTGCTGGTGGTGTCGGTCAGGTGTCCTCGTCGCAGCAGGCAGTACCCACCGCGCGGGGAGTCAAGGAGACCAACGACGGATTTCGCGGATAGATTCCGCTGAGTCGGTTCCCCATCATCGCATGGAGTGGTATTGGGGCGCGTACCGCCCCCCGGACGGGGGAGCCGTGCCGCCCGGAGAGGGGTCAGGGCAGCTCGAGCTGGCCGGGGCCGGCCGCGGTGGGTCCCAGCTGGCCGAGCACGTGGTGCCGGCGGCACAGCACCTGGTAGTGCACCTCCGGGCCGGGCGTGTGGTCGGTCTCGGGCACCGGGGTGGGGGCGGTGTCGGCGACGACGACCGTCGCGCCCTCGCGCACCATCTGCCCGTCGACGACGCGGGCGTTGAGCAGCCCCGGCGCGCCGCACCAGCACAGCACCTCCACCTGGATGCGCTGCACGTCGTCGGCGACCTCCAGCAGCCGCTGGGTGCCCGGGAACAGCCGGGCGCGGAAGTCGGTGGTCAGGCCGAAGGCGTACACGTCCACGTGCGAGGCGTCGACGAGCTCGGCGAGCTGGTCGACCTGCCCGGGGGTGAGGAACTGCGCCTCGTCGACGATGAGGTAGTCCACCCGGGTGCCCTCGGCCCAGCGGCCGCGCACCAGCAGGACCAGGTCGGTGGCGGCGTCGACCTCCACCGCGTCGTGCGCCAGCCCCACCCGGGAGCTGATCTGCGGCCGCGCCGACCGGTCGCCCTGGGTCAGCAGCAGCCCCGAGCGGCCCTGCCGGCTCTGGTTGTGGTCGACCTGCAGCGCCAGGGTGGACTTGCCGCAGTCCATCGGCCCGTGGAAGAAGCGCAGGTGCGCCGGGGCGGGGGAGCGGCGGCGGTCCCCCGACGCCGGCACCGACGCCGGTGCCGGACCGCTCACAGCCGCTCGGGCGGGGTGTTGCCGGCGGCCACGACCGCGCGCCGCATCGGCAGCCGGGCCAGCAGCGCGAACCCGGCCACGAAGAACACCACCAGGCTGATGATCGCGTACCGGTAGGAGCCGGTGAGCTGGTAGGTCAGGCCGAACGCCAGCGGCCCCAGCCAGCTGGTCCCGCGGTCGCTGATCTCGTAGAAGCTGTAGTACTCCGCCTCCCGGCCGGCCGGGATGAGGTGGCTGAACAGCGACCGGGACAGCGCCTGGGTGCCGCCCTGCACCAGCCCGATGACGGCGGCCAGCGCGTAGAACTGCGCCACCGCGCCCTCCTGCAGCCAGTACGCCGCCACCAGCACCGCCGTCCAGGCCACCAGGCAGCCCAGCACGGTGCGCTGGGCGCCGTAGCGGGCCGCCACCCGGCCCAGCCCCAGCGCCCCGAACACGGCGACCACCTGCACCATGAGGATGGCGCCGGTGAGCACCGACTGCGACAGCCCCAGCTCCTCGCTGGCGTAGGTGGCGCTCAGCGAGATCACCGTCTGCACGCCGTCGTTGAACAGCAGGTAGGCGCCCAGGAACCACAGCGTCAGCGGGAACGCCCGCATCCCCCGCAGCGTCGCCCACAACTGACGGAACCCGCTCGGGGCCGCGCCGCCGTGCCCGGACACCGGCGGCCGGTCGCGCAGCAGGGAGACCGTCACCAGGGTGAACAGCCCCCACCACAGGCCGGCCGTGGCCAGGCAGATGCGCACCGCCTCGCCCTCGGTCAGCCCCAGCGACCCCGCGCCCAGGAACAGGCCCAGGTGGACGGCGAGCAGCAGCGCCCCGCCGACGTAGCCGAACGCCCAGCCGCGGCTGGAGACGGCGTCGCGCTCGTCGGGGGAGGCCAGGTCGGGCAGCCAGGAGTAGTAGACGACGGTGGCCGCGCCGAAGGCGACGTTGGCGACGACGAACAGCGCCGCCCCCAGCAGGTAGCGCCCGTCGGCGACGAAGAACAGGCACGTCGCCGCGAGCGCACCCAGGCCGGCCAGCGCGCCGAGCAGCCGCCGCTTGTGCCCGCTGCGGTCGGCCACGGCACCGGTCAGCGGCAGCACGACGACCTGCAGGACCACCGAGAACGACAGCACGTAGGAGAACCAGCTGCCCGGCGGGATCGACAGCCCCAGGAAGGGCAGCCGCCCGTCGGCGCCGGCGGCGTCCTCGGCGACGCTGGTCAGGTACGGGCCCAGGAAGACGGTGGTGACGCTGGTGTTGAACACCGACATCGCCCAGTCGTAGGAGTACCAGCCGAAGCGCTCGCGGCGCAGCGCGGGATCGGCGGGCGCTGCGTCGACGTCGGGAGTCACCGGCGCAGGGTGCCAAACGGGGCCGGGCAACTCCAGCACCGGCCGGTCACGGGATGTCCCGTCCCGCGCCGGGTCACGGGACGTCCGTCGGCACGATCCCGCCGGGGAAGGCCGCGACCCCCGTCGTCGGCCGGGTGGGGTCGGGCGCCGTCGGTGGGCCCGCCGCGCGCAGCGGCACCAGCCCCCGGGTGATCGCCGCGGCGATCCGCACCCGCGCCCGGTGGGCGTCCCCGACCCGGCCCGGCTCCAGGTCCTCGAGGACCACCGGCGGGCCGACGTGCACCCGCAGCACCGGACGCCGCAGCAGCGAGCGCGCCAGGGTGCGCAGCTTGGTGACGTCGTCGGCGTAGGCGAGCACCTCCTGCGCCCCCCACTGGCTGACCGGGAGCACCGGCACCCGCACGCCCAGGGCCAGCCGCGCCGTGCCGGTGCGGCCGCGCTCGGGCCAGCCGTCGGGGGCGAGCCCGACCCGGCCCTCGGGATAGGCCACCACGTGCCCGCCGTGCGCCAGCGCGACCTCGGTCACCCGCACCGCGTGCCGGGCCAGCGAGGTGCCGCGGTCGACCCGGATGCCGCCGGCGCGCTCCAGCAGCGGCCCGGCCACCGGCGCGCTCAGGATCCCGCCGGTGGCCATGATCCGCGGCACGACGCCGAGCCGGTGCAGCGCCACGGCGATCACGAAGGGGTCGAAGTCGCCGACGTGGTTGGCGGCCAGCAGCAGCGGCCCGCGGCGCAGCTCCTCCGGGACGGTGCCGGTGACCTCGATCCGGCCGAACAGCTCGACCAGCCACGAGCAGCGGCGCAGCAGGAACAGCCAGACCGGCCACGGCGGCGCGGCGGCGATCGCCAGCTGCCGGGCGAACCACTCGGGGTCGTCGCCGCGCAGTCCCGGCTCGAGGTGGTCCGGCAGCGGGGGCGCCGGAGGCCGCCAGGTGCGCAGCCACCGCGCCCACCGGCTCACCGGGGCACCCACTGCCCGCGGGTCCGCAGGATCTCCTTCAGCATCGCCGGGCGGTCGGTCATGATCCCGTCGACGCCGAGGTCGAGCATCGCCGTCGTCTCCTCCGGGGTGTCGACGGTCCACACGTGCACCTGCAGGCCGCGGGCGTGCGCCGCGGCGACGAACCGCTCGTCGACCAGCGCCCGCCCGCCCAGCTGCAGCGGCACCTGGGCGCACCCGGCCTGCACGCGCACCAGCCCGGCCGCCCGCGGCGAGTACGACGACAGCCGCAGCGCCGCCACCCCGCGCGGGCCCAGCGACGTGCACACCGACGGCCCGAACACCCGCCGGGCGGCCGCCACCCGCGCGTCGGAGAACGAGCCCAGGCAGATCCGGTCGGTCATCCCCATCCGGCGCACCGTGCGCACCAGCGGCGCCAGCACCCCGGCGGCCTTGATGTCGAGGTTGAACCGCACGTCGGGCCAGGCCCCGAGCAGCTCCTCCAGCCGCAGCACCGGCTCGCGGCCCCCGATGCGGGCCTGCGCGACCTCGGCCCACGTCAGGTGCTCGATGCGGCCGGTGCGGTCGGTGACCCGGTCCAGCGTCGGGTCGTGGAAGACGACGAGCGCACCGTCGGCGGTCACCCGGACGTCGGTCTCGAGGTAGCGGTAGCCCATCGCCACGCAGGCCTCGAAGGCCGGCATGGTGTTCTCCAGGTGCTCGATCGCGCCGCCCCGGTGCGCCATCGCCAGCGGCGTCGGCCCGTCGAGGTAGGCGAACCGGGCGGAGACCACGGGCGACACGCTAGCGGCGGCCCCCGACACGCCGCCGCGCCCCTTCCGGAGCCTCACCCGGGCGTGTCACCCGGGACTGTCGGTGGTGCCGTCTAGCGTCCGGTCCGTGGCAGAACAGCAGGTCCGCGGCGCGGCCGCGCGCACGGCCCGGAAGGCGGTCAGGACGAGGGAGGCCGGCACGGCACGGGCGACGAAGCGAGCGGCCGAGCACCCGGTGGAGGAGACGGCGGCGCGCCCGGTGACGACGCACCCGGCGCCGGCGCCCCGCACAGCGGGGCAGGGGAGCGGTACCGACCGCCGGTGCGGCTGGTGCAGCCGCGTCCTGCCCCAGGCCGGGTCGGTGGGCCGCCCCCGGCTCTACTGCGGGCAGGCGTGCCGTCAGCGGGCCTACGAGCAGCGGTCGGCGACGGCCAAGGCGGGCCTGTCCGACGACGTCGTGCTCGTCAAGCGCGCCGACCTCGACGGCCTGCAGGACCGGCTGTTCCAGCTCCGCTGCGCCCTCGAGGACGTGCAGACCCTGCTCGGCGAGCGCCACACCAAGGCCGAGCTCGAGCGGTCCCTGGCCGACCTGCTGCACTCCACCGGCCGCCTCGACCGGCTCTGGGTCACCGAGCGCGCCGGCTGACCCGACCGCCGACCCGTTCCCCGGCCGCCGCCGTCCGGATCAGTCCGGGGTCAGTCCGGGTCCTGCGTGTCGTCGTCCTGGTCCTCGGGGTTGCCCTGGTCCTCGTTGCTGTTGTCGGGCAGGTTGTCCTGGGAGTCCTCGGACGGGTCGTCGCCGCTGTCGTTGCTGCTGTTGTCGTCGGTCGTGCCGTCGTTCTGCCCGTCCCCGGCGGCCTGGCAGGCGGTCACCGTCGCGCCGCCCCCGAACAGCGCCAGCGCGGTCAGGAGGGCGGCGAGCGGACGTCGGAGTTCCATGCACCCGACCCTAAGCAGGCACCGGGCACACCGCCCGTCGAAGCCGCCGACACCACCGTCATTACGTCACGGTGACGCAATGACGGGTGATCGAGGAGGTCGAGGGGAGTGGGCCGACAACGGTGTGCACGCCCGGTCGTGACGTCGTCTCGGGTCCAGGACGTCGGCACTCCGGGTCGGGGCCCAGCCGCCGGATGGAGCCGGGTGCCTCGACGAGCCGGCGCGTGAGGCGACGGGCGCCGAACCGCCAGCCGGGGTCGCCGGGTGCTGGGGTCGTCGAGTGCTGGGGTCGTCGAGTGCTGGGGTCGCCGAGTGCTGGGGTCGCCGAGTGCTGGGGTCGCCGGATCCCGCGGGCGGGATCCGGCCACACGTCGCCGTCGCTCGTGGACGTCCACTGGTGTCGTCGGCACGATGCACGTCGACGCGATGCGACGGATCCGTCGGTGACACGAGGCCGGCCCGGCGACCGGCCTCGAACCCCTTCCCGAGCACCCCATCCGTCGCGCCGATAATGCACATTATGTCAAGTAGCGTCCGGGATCCCGCCCCCTGAGCGCTCCTCCACCGCGCCGCGACGACGGGGTCATGCCGGACGAGTGGCGCGCTCACCCGGCACCGGCGCCGCGTCCTCCGAGCGCGTCCACGGCCGCGACGATCGCCTCCGGCTGCTCGTCGGGCGCCATGTGACCGGTCCCGGGCAGCACCTGCAGTTCCACGTCGAGGTGGCGGCGGACGGCGTCCCGGAGACGCGGCACGGGCAGGAAGCAGTCGCGCTCACCGGAGAGCACCGCCCGCGGTGTCCTTCGCCAGCGCCGCAGCACCGACGCCGGCAGCGGACCGGGAGCCGCGGACGTCCGGGTGCTGCGGGCGACCAGCGTCATCCACTCGACCTCGTCGTCCGCCCGGTGACGTCCGGACCCGTGCAGCTGCCGCACCAGGCGGGCGCTGCGCGCGGTGGTCGGCCGCAGCAGCCAGGGCACGGTCGCGGCGAGCACGGACGCCCCGACCCGCAGCCGGACGACCCCGGCCGGGTCGACCAGGACCAGCCCGGCCACACCGTCCGGCTCGGCGGCCAGGGCGATCGCCGCCCCCAGGGAGTGCCCCACCAGGACCAGGCGGCCGGCGTGCAGGTGAGCCACCAGTTCCCCGACCCAGGCGCCGTAGCCGGCCAGGCGGTCACCGGACGGGCGCACGCCGGCCGAGAGCCCCGGCTGACCCGGCACGTCGGCGGCGACGACCCGGCGACCGGCGGCCAGCGCCGACAGCACCGGCAGGCTGGTGGCTGCGCTGACGTTCGTCCCGGGCAGGTACAGCACGGTCGTCTCGCCCTGGCCGGCGACGACCAGGTGCGTGGCGCCCAACCGGGTGTCCAGCTCCGACCGCTCGTGCGCCGTCGGCCACTCGGCCAGCCGGCCCTCGCACCACGCACGGACCGCCTCGCGGGATGCCGCGGTGCGGTACAGCGAGCGATCCACGGCGGCCTCCCCGGCGACGGCCCGCGCGGAGGGCGGGCCCGGTCAGCCTGCCAGGACCGCACTCCCCCCAGGCTGTCCGGACGCGTGGCGGTGACCGCCGCGCCGCTCCTCCCCCACGAGGACGTCGCCCCGGGGTTCCCTGTGGTCAGTGTTGTTCCTTGGTTCTCTGTGTAATGATCACCTTTTTGTTAGGGATAACGGACGATGGTGGTACTCCTGCCGGCGTGCCACTCGGCAGTCGCCGGTCCGCCGTGCTCGAGTCGTCCGCCATCGCTCGCGCAGGCCGGTCGCCCAGGGCGACCACCGCCGCGCGCCCGAGCTCGGAACCGCCGGCGCCCGCACAGAGGTACCGGATCAGCTCCGGTCCACCCGTCACCGGCGCCGCTCCGGCGCGTCGGGGATCCGCCACGGCGCCGCTACGACGACCCCGCTCCCCTGGCGCAAGGGGCCTTGCCCGATAGGTGTTGGTCTTCCCGTCGACAAATGTCCGGCGCGAGTTGGGGATAACGGGATGAGTCCGTACGGTCCGTCCCACCGCACACCAGCTCCTCGACGTCGGCGGGCCGACTGCGAGCGTCGTCGCACCCGCGAGGCGGCCACCCCGGTGCGGCCCGGTGCGGCCCGGACGGTCGGCGGCGCGATCTCAGCGGGACCGCTGCCTCGGCGCTACGACCGCCCCGCTCCCCCACCGAGCGCCGGTGACGACCTCAGCCGCGCCGGGCGCGCCAGGGACGCCCGGTGAGCCACCACTGCAGGCGGCGCGTGATCCAGGGCAGCAGCAGGTAGGTCATCAGCGGCGTCAGGGTCAGCGTGACGACGGCGACCCGCAGCGCCACCGGCAGGTCGGCCAGCCACACGCCGAGGGTCACCGTGGCCAGCAGGTTGAGCGGGTAGAAGACCAGCCAGATGGTCGTCGCCTGCTTCCACCGCGGCGGAGCGGCTGCCTGCGGAGGGGTCACCACCTCGGTGCCGACCGGCACGTCGAACCAGCCCTCGATGCCCGTGCGCCGCTCGGTGCGGGTGACCTCGGCGAGCCCCTCGGCCGAGCGCAGCCACCACGCCCGCTCGGCGGAGGCCTCCCAGGCCTCCAGCGCCTCGTGGTGGGTGAACCGGCACAGCATGTGCCACTCGTCGGACCCGTTGCGGGGGCGGATCCATCCGCCGCCGAGGAAGCCGGGGAACGACTCGGCCATCGTCAGGCCGGCGCGGATCCAGGCCGTCATCTCCCGGGTGTGCGCCGGGTCGGCGCGGCGGGTGAAGGAGACGGTGACCGGCAGGCGTTCGGGAGCCAGGGCGGACGGCGAGGACACGCGACCAGGATCGACGCGCGGGCACGGGTGGTGCACGGTCCCCGGCTGTGACCTCCCCCGCTCTCGCTGTCGGTCTTCCCTGCCGAAAAAACGAGGAGTAGTTGGGGATAACGGACGACGATCGTCGAGTGGATGGGCGGGCGCACACGCCCGGCTGCCGCGTTCCTGGAGCTCACAGACCCGTGCGGTTGACTCCGTCCGGTGGACCTCCTCGAGCGCCTCTGGACCCGCGCCGCCGCGGTGGCCCCCCTCCCGCCGGCGGTGGTCGCCGGCGCCGCCGTCGTCGCGCTGGTCGTGGTGGCCAGCCCCGGTCTGTGGCGGCCCACCCGCACCGTGGTGACCATCGCCCACGAGGGCGCCCACGGGCTGGCGGCACTGGCCACCGGCCGCCGCCTGGCCGGCATCCGGCTGCACTCGGACACCTCGGGGCTCACCGTGTCCGCCGGCCGCCCCACCGGCCCGGGCATGGTGCTCACCTGCGCGGCCGGCTACGTCGGCCCCGCGCTGTTCGGCCTGGGCGCGGCGGCCCTGCTCGCCGCCGGGCACGCCGCCGGGGTCCTGTGGGCGGGACTGGCCCTGCTGGCGCTGCTGCTGCTGCAGATCCGCAACTTCTTCGGGCTGTGGGCGGTGCTGGCCACCGGCGCGGTCGTCGCCGGGGCCACCGCCTGGCTGCCCGCCGCGGGTCAGGCCGCCTTCGCCGCCGTCGTCACCTGGTTCCTGCTGCTGGCCGCGCCCCGGACGGTGCTGGAGCTGCAGGGCGCGCGCCGCCCGCGGCGCGCCCCCCACTCCCACCCCGCCCACCTCGCCACGCGCACCCGCCAGACCGCGCTGCTGTGGGGCGTGCTGTTAGTTCTCTAGCAACAGGCCGCGCTCGCGCTGGCCGCCTGGTGGCTGCTGCTGCGCTGACCGGGTCGCCGGCGCCCATCCCCAGCAGCAGCCCGGCGGCGACGACGGCGACGCCGGCCCACACCGGCAGGGTCGGCAGCGGCCCGCCGAGCAGCACACCGGTGGCGGCCGCGGCGACCGGTGCGATGCCGGTGAGCAGCCCGGCGCGGCCGGCGCCGAGGCGGGTGACCGTCGCGTACCAGAACACGAAGGCGACCGCGGTGACGCCGACGGCGAGGTAGCCGACGGCGAGCAGCTCCGCCGGCCCCAGGCGCAGGACCGCGCCGCGCCCCTCGGTGGTCAGCCCCAGGACGGCGAAGCCGAGCGCGGCCAACCAGGTCGTGTGCACCGACACCCCCCAGGGGCCGTGCCGGCCCAGCACCGGGACGGCCAGCAGGGTGAACGCCGCCTCGCAGGCCAGCACGACCAGCGCCCACAGCAGGCCCGTGCCATCGGCGCGCCCGAGCCCCTGCACCAGTGCCGCCCCGGCGGTGACGACGACGGCCGCGACGAGCACCCGCGGGCGCGGCCGGCGGCCCTCCAGCAGCGGGCCGGCCACCCCGAGCAGCAGCGGCACGCTGGCGACGGCGACCCCGAGCACCGCCGGCTCGGCGTGCACCGCCCCCTCGACGAGGGCGACGTTGAACAGCACCAGCCCGGTGCCGGCGACGCCGAGCAGCCAGCCCCACTCGGCGCCGCGCGGGCGCCGCAGCGGCCGGCCCGCGGCCCGCGCCAGCACGACGAGCAGCGCGCAGGCGGCCGCGTAGCGCACGGCCTGCGCGGTGGCGTCCTCGGCGGACCCCAGCAGCCCCGAGACCGCGACGCTGCCCCCGACGAAGGTCATCGCCAGGGCACCGGGCACCGCCGCGCGGACGGTGCCGCCGGAGCTGTCGGGCCGGGGGCTGTCGGGTCGGGGGCTGTCCGGGTGGGCGGTCACGGTGCCACCCTGGGCGCGCGGTGGACCGGTGGACAGGTCCGATGGGGACGAGGTGGAGTGGACCGATCCGGAGCACGGGACGACGGCGGCGCGGACTTCCTGCAGCTGCGCCGCGAGGAGGCGCCGCCGCAGGGCCTGACCACCTGGCTGGTCGACCGGGTGCGTGCCGCGGTGGCCGACGGGCGGCTGGCCCCGGGTGCGGCGCTGCCCCCGACCCGGGTGCTGGCCGGTGAGCTCGGCACCTCCCGCGGGGTCGTCGTCGAGGCGTGGCGCCGGCTGGCCGACGAGGGGCTGGTGGTGGCGCGGACCGGGTCGGGCACCGTCGTCGCCGGCCCCGCGCCGGGATTCCGGACCGCCCGGGCCGCTCCCGTGTCCGCTGCCGTGTCCGAGGCATTCCCCGGCGACGGCGCCGCGCCACGGCTGCCGGTGCGGGCACCCGAGGGCGTCGACATCGACCTCTCCCCCGGTGTGCCCGACCTCGCCGCCTTCCCCCGCGCCACCTGGCTGCGCGCCGAGCGGGCAGTGCTGAGCGGCGCCGGAGACGCCGACCTCGGCTACGGCGACCCGCGCGGCCACCCGCGGCTGCGGGCGGTGCTCGCCGCGTGGCTGGCCCGCACCCGCGGGCTGCGGGCCGGCGCCGACGAGCTGGTCGTCGTCGCCGGGGTGGCGCAGACGCTGACGCTGCTGGCGTCGGTGCTGCGCGCCCGGTCGGGCGGGGCGCCGCGGATCGCCGTGGAGGACCCCGGGTCGCGCGGCGCCCGGGACGCGATGGCGCACTGGGGCGTCGACCCGGTGCCGGTCCCCGTCGACGGCGACGGGCTGGTGGTCGACGCGCTCGCCGCCACGGACGTGCCGACGGTGCTGCTGACGCCCGCCCACCAGTTCCCCACCGGGGTGGTGCTGGCGCCGGGGCGCCGGCGCGCGGTGCTGGCCTGGGCGCGGGAGCGCGGCGGGCTGGTGGTCGAGGACGACTACGACGCCGAGCACCGCTACGACCGCGCGCCGGTGCCCGCGCTGCAGTCCGCCGCGCCCGGGTCGGTGCTGCACACCGGCAGCACGTCGAAGAGCCTGGCGCCCGGGATGCGGCTGGGGTGGCTGGCCGCCCCGGCGCACCTGCACGCGGACCTGGTCGCCGCCCGGC
This sequence comes from Geodermatophilus sp. SYSU D00814, assembly GCF_054050055.1. Taxonomy (NCBI): domain Bacteria; kingdom Bacillati; phylum Actinomycetota; class Actinomycetes; order Geodermatophilales; family Geodermatophilaceae; genus Geodermatophilus; species Geodermatophilus sp. SYSU D00814. The sequence continues at coordinate 10,803 of NZ_JBJGYP010000017.1, read as the reverse complement.
ACGCCATGGACCTCGGCAGCCCGGTGCTGCCGCAACTGGTCCTGGCCGAGCTGCTGACCAGCGGCGCGCACGACCGGCACCTGCGCCGGGTCCGCGCCCGGCAGCGGGCCCGCCGCGACGCCGTCGTCGCCGCCGTCCGCGAGCACCTGCCCGCCGCCCGGGTGGAGGGGGTGGCCGCCGGGCTGCACCTGCTGCTCACCCTGCCCGGGCGGCCCGGGCTCGACGACACCGAGCTGGCCGCCCGCGCGCGGCAGGCCGGCGTACTGGTGCACCCGCTGTCCTGGCACCGGGTGCGGCCCGGCCCGCCGGGCCTGGTGCTCGGCTACGCCGCCTCCCCGCCCGGCCGCCTGCACGAGGCCGTCACCCGCCTGGCCCGCGTCCTCGCTTAGTCGCGCTGGCCCTTGCCGCGCCGGCGGGGCGCCGCGCCCGGCGGCTGGGTCACCGGGGCCACCTCCGGCGGCGGCGGGTTGTCCAGCACCGTGTCGCCCTCGTCGACGGTCACCCGCCGGCCGTGGTGGTGGATGTCGAGCGGCTCGCCCTCGTGCAGCCGGTAGGTGGTCTGCTCCCGGCCGATGGCGACCTCGAGGATGCGGCCCTGGTAGGCCAGCCGGAAGCGCAGCCCGGTGATCCGCGAGGGCAGCCGCGGGGCGAACAGCAGCCGGCCGTCGTGGTCGCGCATGCCGCCGAACCCGGCGACGGCGACCGTCCAGCCGCCGGCCAGCGAGGCGATGTGCAGCCCGTGCCCGGCGTTGCCGTGCAGGTTCTGCAGGTCGGTCAGCGCCGCCTCGCCCCAGTAGTCGTAGGCCAGCTCCAGGTGCCCGGTCTCGGCGGCCACGACCGCCTGCTGGGTGGCCGACAGCGAGGAGTCGCGCACCGTGCGGGCCTCGTAGTAGGCGAAGTCGGCGACCTTCTCCTCGTGGGTGAAGGCGTCCCCGCGCAGGTGCAGGGCCATCACCAGGTCGGCCTGCTTGACCACCTGCTTGCGGTAGATCTCGAAGTACGGGTAGTGCAGCAGCAGCGGGTAGTGGTCGGGCGGGGTCGCGGCGAAGTCCCACTCCTCGTGGTGGGTGAACCCCTCCGACTGCATGTGCACGCTCAGCCGCGGGTCCCAGGGCACCCGCATCATGCGCGCGGCCCGCTGCCACAGCGTCACCTCGTCCTCGCTGACCTGCAGCCGCCCGGCGACGTCGGGGTGCCGCTCGACGGCCGCGGCCGCCTCGCGCAGGTTCCGCTGCGCCATGAGGTTGGTGTAGACGTTGTTGTCCACGACGGCGGTGTACTCGTCCGGGCCGGTCACCCCGTCGATGCGGAACCCGTCCTCGGCGTCGAAGTGCCCGAGCGACGCCCACAGCCGGGCGGTCTCGATGAGCAGCTCGGCGCCGAAGTCGCGGTCGAACTCCTCGTCGCCGGTGGCGTGCAGGTAGCGCACGACGGCGTCGGCGATGTCGGCGTTGATGTGGAAGGCCGCCGTCCCCGCCGGCCAGTAGCCCGAGGTCTCCTCCCCGCGGATGGTGCGCCACGGGAAGGCCGCGCCGCGGCGGCCGAGCTCGCGGGCCCGGTCGCGGGCCAGGTCGAGGGTGGAGTGCCGCCAGCGCAGCGCGTCGCGGACGGCGTCGGGGGCGATGTAGGTCAGCACCGGGAGCACGTAGGTCTCGGTGTCCCAGAAGGTGTGCCCGTCGTAGCCGGGGCCGGTGAGACCCTTGGCCGGGATCGGCTGGCGCTCGGCGCGCAGCGAGGCCTGCAGCAGGTGGAAGGCGCCGACCCGCACCGCCTGCTGCAGCTCGTCGTCGCCCTCGATCTCGACGTCGGCCAGCGACCAGTGCGAGTCGAGCACCTCCTTCTGCTCGCGCAGCAGCCGCTCGAAGCCGGCCAGCTTCGCGGTGGCCAGCGCCCCCTCGACCTGGTCGCGCAGCGCCGCGGCCGAGCGGCGCGAGCTCCAGCCGTAGGAGAGGTACTTGACGAGCTTCAGCGTGGAGCCCTGCGGCAGCCGCGCGGCGAGGGTGTAGCGGGCGAGGTCCTCGCCGGCCTCGATGTCCTCGGTGACCGAGTCGGGCACGTCGACGACGTGGTCCATGCCGGCGGCGATGCGCAGCTTGCTGCGGCGGGTCTGGTGCACCAGCACCGCCCGCTGCATCCGGGCGACGGCCATCTCCTTGACCAGCGGACGGCGCAGTGCGGCCGCCGCGCGGGGGTCGTCGCTCTCGCTGCCGCTGTCGACCGGTTCGTTGGCCAGCAGGTCCGACTGCAGCGCCACGTAGAGGTCGCCGCGGTCGTCGCTGCACTCCACGGAGTACTCGATCGCGGCGATCGAGCGGCGGCGCAGCGACACCAGCCGGGTGCTGGTGACCTTCACGACCCGGCCGTTGGGCGAGCGCCACTCGGTGACCCGGCGCAGCACCCCGCGGCGCAGGTCGAGGGTGCGGCGGTGCTCGACGATCTCGCCGTAGTCGAGGTCGAAGGGGGTGTCGCCGACCAGCAGCCGGATCAGCTTGCCGTCGGTGACGTTGACGACCGTCTGGCCCTGCTCCGGGAAGCCGTAGCCGGCCTCGGCGTAGGGCAGCGGCCGCTCCTCGAAGAAGCCGTTGAGGTAGGTGCCCGGGACGACGATCGGCTCGCCCTCCTCGAACGAGCCGCGCATGCCGATGTGCCCGTTGGCCAGGGTGAACACCGACTCGTGCACACCGAGCGAGGCGTGGTCGAGACCGATCTCGGTCAGTGACCACGGCTCGATCGGGAAGCTGGGGCGCCCCTCGGTCACCTGGTGTCTCCCTCCGCGGTGCGGTCCCCCAGCAGCTGGTCCAGATCGGTGACCACGACGTCGGCGCCGTTCTCGCGCAGCGCGTCGGCCTGCCCGACGCGGTCGACGCCGACGACGTACCCGAAGTGCCCCGCGCGACCGGCCGCCACACCGGCCAGCGCGTCCTCGAACACCACGGCGGCGGCGGGCTCCACGCCCAGCGCCCGCGCGCCGGCGAGGAACGTGTCGGGCGCGGGCTTGCCGCGCAGCCCCTCGCGGGCGGTCACCACCCCGTCGACGCGGGCGTCGATGTACTGCGCGAACCCCCCGGCGTCGATCACCTGCTCGCCGTTGGCCGAGGCGGTGACGACGGCGGTGGCCAGGCCGGCCTCCTTGGCCGCGCGCAGGTAGGCCATCGAGCCGGGGTAGACCTCGACGCCGTGCTCGGCGAGCTCGGTGAGGAGCAGCTCGTTCTTGCGGCGGCCGATGCCGTGCACCGTCTGCGCGGCCGGCGGGTCGTCGGGGGTGCCCTCGGGCAGCGTGATGCCGCGGCTGGCGAGGAAGTCGCGGACGCCGTCGGCGCGCGGCTTGCCGTCGACGAAGCGGTTGTAGTCCAGCTGGGTGAACGGCGGGGCCTGCGGCTCGGTGGCGCGCAGGAACTCGTCGAACGTGCGCTTCCAGGCCGCCATGTGCACCGTGGCGGTCCGGGTGAGGACGCCGTCCATGTCGAAGAGACAGGCGCGGATGCCGTCGGGGAGTCCGAGCACGCTGCGACGCTACCGGCGCGTCGCGCCGCTGACCTGTCGAGACGTCCGGCCCCCGGTCGCGGGGCGGGCGCGCAGTCGGCAGCCTGGGCTCGGCGCGGAGTGCCCCGCACCGCCCGTCCACCCGAGGAGAGGACCGCCCGTGGCCGACCGGCCCGTTCCCCCCGACCCGTACCAGTTCCTGCCGCCCGTCCCGTCGTTCACGGTGACCAGCACCGACCTGCGCGACGGCGAGGTGCTGCCCATGCCGCACGTCAGCGGCGTCATGGGCGCCGGCGGGGAGGACCGGTCCCCGCAGCTGTCGTGGTCGGGCTTCCCCGAGCAGACCCGCGGGTTCGCCGTCACGGTCTTCGACCCCGACGCCCCCACGGTCAGCGGCTTCTGGCACTGGGTGGTCACCGGCCTGCCCGCCTCGGTGACCGAGCTGCCCCACGGTGCCGGCGACCAGGAGGGGTCGGGCCTGCCGGCCGGCGCCCGGCAGCTGCGCAACGACGCCGGCTTCCCCGGGTACGTCGGCGCCGCGCCGCCCGCCGGCCACGGCCCGCACCGCTACTACGTGGTGGTGCACGCCCTCGACACCGAGGACATGGGCGTGCCCGCCGACGCCAGCCCCGCGTTCCACGGCTTCAACCTGTTCGGCCACACGCTGGCCCGGGCGACCCTCGTGGTCACCTACACCCAGGACTGACCGCCCCGGCGTCCCGGCCCTCGCACGGGTCGGGACGCCGCCGGGCGTCAGCCGTGCGGCCGCTCCGGCGGGCGGGCGGCGACCCCGGTCGAGCCCAGCCAGGCGAAGCCGACCCGCTCGTAGACGCGGGCGACGTCGTCGTCGCCGGCGGTGAGGAAGACCAGGTCGGCGGTCTCGGCGGCCTGCGCCACCAGCGCGGAGGCCAGCGCCGCGCCGACGCCCCGGCCGCGCCGCCGCGGGGAGCTCGCCACGCCGACGATCTCGCTGATCTCGGTGCCGTCGACGTCGACCGGGTGGTGCGAGCCCACGCCCACCGGCTCGCCGTCCTCGATGGCCACCATGACCACCGTCCGGCCCGAGGCGACCCGCTCGCGCAGCACCGCCGCGCGGGGCTCCGGGAGGGTCTCCTCGTCGGTCTCCTCGTCGCTGGTGGTGCCGTCGGGGTCGTCGTCGTGGTGGGCGGCGAAGCCGGTCTCGAGCAGGTGCTGGTAGTGCGGCAGCGCCGGGTCCTCGGCGCCCACCACGTAGAGCCGGACGCCCGCGGGCAGCAGCACCTCCACCGGGTCGTCGACCACCAGCAGCGGGAAGTGCGACACCAGCAGGCCGGCGCGGCGGGCGGCGGCGTCCAGCGACGGGGTGCGCTGCACGATCCACTCCACCGCCGCGGGCAGCCCCGCCTGCTCCTGCAGCGCGGCGGCGGCGCGCACGTCCTCGGCGCTCACGGCACCGGCGCCCGGCCGCGGGCGGGCGGGGTAGGGCCAGGCCGGCGGGCCGAGCGGCACGTCCAGCGCCCCGGCCGGCACCGGGCGCGCGTCCGGCAGCGGCGCGGCGGCGGCGTACCGCTCCACGCGGTCGAGCAGCCCTGGGCGGGTCGGCACACCGGCACCCTATGCGCGTGCCCCGCGCCGGACCGGGGTCGTTCCCCCTGTCGGGGTGACCCGGCGGTCGGGCCGGCGGGACCCGGGCGGCACGATGGACGGCGTGACGGCAGGGACCCGGCCCTCGATCTCGCCCTACGCGGCCTTCGACCGCGACGCGTGGCGAGCCCTCGCCGGCGCCCGCACGCTCCCGCTGGACGAGGCCGACCTGCAGGCCCTGCGCAGCCTCGGCGACCGCATCGACCTCGACGAGGTCGCCACCGTCTACCTGCCGCTGGCCGAGCTGCTGGGCCTGCACGTCACCGCCAGCCAGCGGCTGTGGGCGGCGCAGAACCGCTTCCTCGGCGACACCACCGCGAAGGTCCCCTACGTCATCGCGGTGGCCGGCAGCGTCGCCGTCGGCAAGAGCACCACCGCCCGGCTGCTGCAGACCCTGCTGGCCGCCGGCCCCGGCTCGCCGCGCGTCGACCTCGTCACCACCGACGGGTTCCTGTGGCCCAACGCCGTCCTGGAGGCCCGCGGGCTGCTGACCCGCAAGGGCTTCCCCGAGAGCTACGACCGCCGCGCGCTGGTCCGGTTCCTCGCCGACGTGAAGTCCGGCCGCGGCCAGGTCAGCGCGCCGGTGTACAGCCACTCGTCCTACGACGTCGTGCCGGGGCAGCGGCAGGCCGTCGACCGGCCCGACATCCTCGTCCTCGAGGGGCTCAACGTGCTGCAGGCCGGCCGCCGCGACGACGGCCGGGTGCCCGAGGTGTTCCTCTCGGACTTCTTCGACTTCTCCGTCTACGTCGACGCCGCGGAGAGCGACATCCAGCAGTGGTACGTCGAGCGGTTCCTCGCGCTGCGCCGCACCGCCTTCGCCGACACCTCCGCCTACTTCCACCGCTACGCCGACCTCAGCGACGACGACGCCCGCGCCACCGCGCTGTCGATCTGGGCGGCGGTCAACGGCCCGAACCTGCGGCAGAACATCGCCCCGACGCGGTCGCGGGCGCGGCTGGTGCTGCAGAAGTCCGCCGGCCACTCGGTGCGCCGGATCCTGCTCCGCAAGCTCTGACCGGGCGGCGTCCCTCTCCTCGCTGCTCCCCCTCCCCGACCCGGCCATCGTGCCCGCGCGCGGCCAAGTTGGGGATAACGGTCAAGGGAGGCGATCGGCACCTCCGCCGTCGCGCTGGCGGCATGGTCCGCGCCGGCGGCATGGTCCGCGCCACCGGCGGCCTCCGCCATGGCGAGGTCTGACGACCCGAACGGGTCAGGTCGTGGGATTCGTCACTCGGAACACCGCAGGGGCGGGCGCACACTCGGAGACGTCCGGTGACCGGACGCTCACTGCACGTAGACCCGGCGTGAGCCGGCCCGATCGGGAGTCCTCCTGATGTGCGTACACACGACCCCCTGCCCCGACGCCACCAGCGACGCGCGTGACCTCGCCGCCGTCGTGAGCAGCCACCCCGAGCAGGGCTGGAGCCTGCTGTGCAACGGCGTCGTCCTGTTCGACGACGACGGCGAGCTGCTGCCCGACGGCCGCGCGGTCGCCGACCACCACCAGTGGCGGTCCCCCGGCCTGGTCTCCGCCTGACCCGACCGCCGGACCCGACCGCCCGATCCGGTCAGCCCGCCGCGGCCTCGGCGGCCTCGCCCAGCAGGGCGGTGAACGCCGCCGGGTCGGGCTCGGCCGCGTCCGGCGCGGCGCTCTGCGCCAGCAGCAGCCCGCGGGACCCGTCGACGACGAAGCCGACCAGCACGCTGTGGCTCTCCTCGCCGGCCGGCGCCACGGTGAACTGCACGCCGGCGCTGCGGTCGCCCAGCTGCGGCACGTCCAGGCGGGTCAGCTGCACGGTCGTGCTCCCGCCCCACGGGCCGGTCGTGGTGATCGACGAGCACCGGGCCAGCAGCTCGTCGACGGGCAGCGGCAGCCCCTCGAGCTGCGGGGACTCGGCCAGCACCTGCACGGTCTGCGTCTGCGGGGTGCGGGCGGCCTGCGAGGCGACGGCCAGGCCGTCGAGCTGGTCGCCGAGGGCGGGCATGGCCTCCAGGGCCGCCTGACAGCCGGCCGGCTCCACGGTCACCTCACCGGCCCAGTCGTCGTCGCCGTCGCCGTCCTGGTCGCTGTCGTACCAGGGACCGGGCCAGCCGCCCCACCCTCCCCAGCCACCCCAGCCGGAGCCGGCGCCGAGCTGGTCGAGGGTGATGGCGACGACGGTCGCGTCCTCGCCGAACGCCGAGGCGGGCAGCAGCCGGTCGTCCAGCTCACCGGAGCCTCCCGCGTCGGGCGGGGGCGCCGGCGTGGCCGACGGGGTGCCCGACGTCCCCGGCACCGACGTCTCCGGTGCCGACGTGCCGGGCGCCGAGGTCCCCGGCGCGGAGCTCCCGGGCGCCGAGGTCGCGGGCGGGGAGGTCTGCGGCGTCGGCGACGGCGCCGGCGTCGAGCTCTCGTCGGTGGCCGCGGCCGGTGCCAGCTCGTCGGAGCCCGCGCAGCCCGCCGTCAGCAGCGCCGCGGCGGCCAGCGCCGCACCCGTCGTCCGGACCCGTCGCCGCGTCGTGGCCGCCATGGCTGCATGATCCACCGGCGCGGTGACCTGCCGCACCCTCCGGAGGTCGGAACCGGCCGGTACCCGTGCCACGGGGGCCGCGCTCAGGCCCGGCCCGCGCCCACCACGTCGGCGGCGGTGCCGAGGTCGTCGGGGGCGCCCTCGCCGCGGTCGGGGACGTGCGTCCGCGGCGCGTGCGCGGGCTCCGGCTCGGCGAAGGCCTCCGGGGACGGGCAGGAGCACACCAGGTTGCGGTCGCCGAACGCCTGGTCGATCCGCCGCACCGGGGCGAGGTAGCCGCGGGTGGCCAGCCGCGGCACGGGGAAGACCGCCGTCGACCGCGGGTAGGGCCGCGCCCACTCGCCGGTGAGCATCTTGAGCGTGTGCGGGGCGTTGCGCAGCGGGTTGTCCTCGCGGTCGTACTCCCCCGTGGCCACCTGCTCGATCTCCGCGCGGATGGCCACCATCGCCTCCACGAACCGGTCGAGCTCGGCGAGGTCCTCGCTCTCGGTGGGCTCGACCATCAGCGTGCCGGCCACCGGGAAGCTCATCGTCGGCGCGTGGAACCCGAAGTCGACCAGCCGCTTGGCGATGTCGTCGTTGGTGATGCCGGTGGCCCGGGTCAGCGGCCGGATGTCGAGGATGCACTCGTGGGCGACCAGCCCGCCGGCGCCGGTGTAGAGCACCGGGTAGTGCTCCCGCAGCCGGGCGGCCAGGTAGTTGGCGCCCAGCACGGCGTGCTCGGTGGCCCGCTGGAGCCCGTCGGGTCCCATCAGCCGCAGGTAGGCCCACGAGATCGGCAGGATGCCCGCGGAGCCGAACGGCGCGCCGGACACCGCCGGGCCCTGCCCGCCGGTGTCGGCCAGCGGGTGCCCGGGCAGGAAGGGCACCAGGTGCTCCCGGACGCCGATCGGGCCGACGCCGGGCCCGCCGCCGCCGTGCGGGATGCAGAACGTCTTGTGCAGGTTGAGGTGGCTGACGTCGGAGCCGAAGCGCCCCGGCCGGGCCAGCCCGACCATCGCGTTGAGGTTGGCGCCGTCGACGTAGACCTGCCCGCCGGCGTCGTGCACCGCCGCGCAGATGTCGCGGATGTCGGTCTCGAACACCCCGTGCGTCGACGGGTAGGTGATCATGATCGCGGCCAGCCGCCCGGCGTGCTGGTCGATCTTCGCGCGCAGGTCGGCGACGTCGACGTTGCCCGCCTCGTCGCAGGCCACCACGACCACCCGCATGCCGGCCATGACCGCGCTGGCGGCGTTGGTGCCGTGCGCCGAGCTCGGGATGAGGCAGACGTCGCGGTGCGACTCCCCGCGGGAGGCGTGGTAGCCGCGGATGGCCAGCAGCCCGGCGAACTCGCCCTGCGAGCCGGCGTTGGGCTGCACGCTGACGGCGGCGTAGCCGGTGATCTCGGCCAGCCAGGTGCACAGCTCGTCGATCAGCTGCCGGTAGCCGCGGGCCTGCCCGGCCGGCGCGAAGGGGTGCACCCCGGCGAACTCCGGCCAGCTGATCGCGGCCATCTCCACGGCGCTGTTGAGCTTCATCGTGCACGAGCCCAGCGGGATCATCGTGCGGTCCAGCGCCAGGTCCTTGTCCGACAGCGACCGCAGGTAGCGCATCAGCGCCGTCTCCGAGCGGTGCGCGGAGAAGACCGGGTGGGTGAGGAACGGCGTGCGGCGGCGCAGCTCGTCGGGCAGCACGTCGGGGCCGTCGTCGTCGAGCGCCGACTCCTCCGCGGCGACCCCGAAGGCCTCGGCGACCAGCCGCAGCACCGCCGGCGTCGTCGTCTCGTCGCAGGCGACGGCCACGGTGTCGGCGTCGACGCGGCGCAGGTTGACCCGCCGGGCGGCGGCGGCCGCGACCACGTCGTCGGCCCGGCCGGGGACGCGCGCCTGCACGGTGTCGAAGAACGCCTCGTGGACGACGTCGACGCCACCGGCGCGCAGCCACCCGGCCAGCGCCAGCGCGCTGCGGTGCACGCGGGCGGCGATCGCCGTCAGCCCCTCGGGGCCGTGGTAGACGGCGTAGGCGCCGGCCATCACCGCCAGCAGCACCTGGGCGGTGCAGATGTTGCTGGTCGCCTTCTCCCGGCGGATGTGCTGCTCGCGGGTCTGCAGCGCCAGCCGGTAGGCGACGTCGCCGTCGGCGTCGACCGACACCCCGACCAGCCGGCCGGGCAGCTGGCGGGCCAGGCCCTCGCGCACCGACAGGTAGCCGGCGTGCGGGCCGCCGTAGCCCAGCGGGACGCCGAAGCGCTGGGTGCTGCCGCAGGCGACGTCGGCCCCCCACGCGCCGGGCGCCTCGAGCAGGGTCAGCGCCAGGACGTCGGCGGCGACGACGACCGACGCGCCGGCGGCGTGCGCGGCCTCGGCCAGCGCCCGGTGGTCGCGGACCGCGCCGCTGGCGCCGGGGTAGGACAGCAGGACGCCGAACGCGCCGGCCTCGGGCAGGTCGGCCGGCCAGCCCTGCGACAGGTCGGCGACGTGCAGGCCGATGCCGAGCGGCTCGGCGCGGGTCCGCAGCACCGCGAGGGTCTGCGGCAGCGTGTCGGCGTCGACGACGAACACCGCGCCCGGCTTGGCGCGGCCGGCCCGGCGGACCAGGGTCATCGCCTCGGCGGCGGCGGTGGCCTCGTCGAGCATCGAGGCGCCGGCCACGGGCAGGCCGGTGAGGTCGGCGACCATCGTCTGGAAGTTGAGCAGCGCCTCGAGCCGGCCCTGGCTGATCTCGGGCTGGTAGGGCGTGTAGGCGGTGTACCAGGCGGGGTTCTCCAGGATGGTGCGCTGGATGACCGCCGGGGTGACCGTGCCGGAGTAGCCCAGCCCGATCATCGAGGTGAACACCTCGTTGGCCGCGGCGCGCTCGCGCAGCTCGGCGAGGACGGCGGCCTCGTCGGCGGCCGGCGGCAGGCTCAGCGCGTCGCGGTCGCGCACCGCCTCGGGCACGGTCGCGTCGACCAGTGACTGCAACGAGTCGTACCCGACGGCCTCGAGCATCGCGGCGGTCTCGTCGGCGCGGGGGCCGATGTGCCGGGCGGCGAACGAGCCCGCGGGGCTCAGTGCGCGCAGTGACGGGAGGGGGCCAGCAGCAGCGTCCGCCATTGCCACGACGCTACCAGCGGGCCGCCGCACCCCCGCGCCGGCGGGCGCCGATCAGCGCGCGTGGTCAGGGGTCGGGGCGGGGCGCCGGGTCGGGGCGGGGCGGGGCG